>PMOU01000312.1 GCA_003161205.1 Actinomycetota bacterium
CATCGAGGAGCTCAAGGCCAGCGGCTTCATCAGCGACGCGCTGCGGCGCTCCGGGCAGGACGGCGCCCTCGTGGCACCGCCCGAGCCGCCCGAGCCGCCGGCCTGAGCCGGCGGCCGGCCTGAGCCGCCGCCGGCGGGGACGAGGTGTTCTGGATTTCCTGCCCCGCCGGCCGTGAGGCTCAGCTCAGCTGGGCTGGGGCACGATCCGGATGTACGGCTTCGGCGACTCCCACTCCCCGAAGAGCTCCTTGGCCTGGTCGTTGGAGACCGAGCCGGCGATGACCACGTCGTCGCCCTGCTTCCAGTTGGCCGGCGTGGCCACCTTGAACTTGGCGGTGAGCTGCAGCGAGTCCACGACCCGCAGCACCTCGTCAAAGTTGCGCCCAGTCGTCATCGGGTACACCAGGACCAGCTTGATCTTCTTGTCCGGGCCGATCACGAATACGTTCCGCACCGTCTGGTTGTCCGCGGGCGTGCGCGACTTGGCATCGCCTGAGACGTCGGCCGGCAGCATCCCGTACGCCTTGGCGACCTTGTAATCATTGTCGGCGATGAGCGGGTAGTTGGGCGCCGTGCCCTGGGTCTCGGCGATGTCNNCCGATGATCTTCACGCCGCGCTGGTCGAACTCCGGCTTGATCTTGGCCATGTAGCCGAGCTCGGTGGTGCAGATCGGGGTGAAGTCCTTGGGGTGCGAGAACAGGACCCCCCAGGAGTTCCCGAGCCAGTCGTAGAAGTGGATCGGCCCTTCGCTCGTCTCAGCTTCGAAGTCCGGAGCGGTATCGCCGATGGTCAGTGGCATGGTCTTCCTCCCTTGGTAAACCGCAGACCGTGCTGAGCACGGCTGCGCCCTTCGCGTAATTTACGACATCATCGGTAGGTAATGCAGACTGGGGTCATGAAGAGGGCCCGCAGGCGAGCATGCGGTCGGCGGCCTCGGTTGAGAGTATCTCCTGGTTCGCCGGTCCCTGGCGGGCCGTCCGGGCGATGAGGCCGCCGCCGCGCGCGACACCTTCCCCAGGCCTAGCCCGCCAAAAGGCCAGGTCAAGATGTGTAGGCCGGCACGGGCGCAGCCGTTCTGAGGGTGGGCGTGCGGCGCGCGGACGACGCCCAGGCGGACGCCCGGCACTGGGTCGCACTCCGCGAGCTCTACCTGGCTCACCTGCACGCTTCCTGAAGCGCATACGTGAGCTGAGGGCGAGATCACTCCGGCGAGGCTGGCGTATGCCCCGGCAGGGTGACCACTGAGACGCCGGGAGCGAGGCTGACGTCCCCGTCCACCGGGCAGATCTGATCCTTGGCCTTCATCCAGGCCGGCTCGAGTCCGGGAATTGTCTCGAAGGTCCGGTTGTGCCACTGCACGGGGTGGCGGGCGTAATCGAGTTCCCGCTGCTGGACGACGACCCGGGCGTTCGGGAAAAGATGGTTGTTGGACGAGTGGTCCCAGTGCAGATGAGTATTGACCACGATCCGCACGTCACCCGGCTCGATGCCGAATTATTGATCGTATGAAGCCGGCCGCCCCCCCGCCGGGCCGTCGAGTTTGTCTAACCATTGCTGACCGCAGTTTCCGCCCCGCTGGCAGAAACAGCCGCCCGCGGCCGGAAAGATGCCTGACATCTGCCGGTGCTGTCGTGACGGGTGACGCGGACGGCGACGACGACGCGGGCGCCTGGCGTGGCGTCGCCGACCCGCACTCGCAAAGCCCAGATCCCGTTGGCGTCGGATGAACCGGCTACGTTCTTATTTCTTAGCGACGCAAGCCGACTGATGACGGTCACTGTCGCATGGGCCACGGTATGGACCTTTATCGTGACTGCGGTGTGATCGCGTGGTTGCCTGCTGCTGGCCTGGGCCTGGCATGTCAGCGGGGATCTGCCGGCCGTAGCGGTGGCGGTGGGATGCCACGCGACGTCCGTCGTTATATTGCTGGCCTTGGTCGGCATGGCGGTTGCCGCGGCAGCGACGATGGTTAATAGGCCGGCGATTGCGATCAGGGCCGACCAGGCAGGATGCCGCCGGAGCCAGCGGGGCTCCGCAGTGGACCGGGAGTGCCGCTGCGGCAGCCCATACCGTCGGCCGCCAGATCCGGGTCGCTGACCGGTTGATGCTGACATCAGTGTCCCCCTGCTTCACGGCGACCCGGTCCGTCTGACGACCTCGCCAGGGGCGAGACCGCCCGCTCGGCGCACGGCCTTATCGCCGCGCCTACGCAATCTTCTGGATCTGCTCGGAGATGTGTGGTGACTTAAAGTCTTCTCCGTTAGCTCTGTGTGAACAGAGTAGCGTAACTTCCGCCGTCCGTTCTGGCTCCCGGCATTCGCCGCAGCCGGCCTCGTCCAGGGCCGTACCGCCAGGCCTGCGCTGGGGGCTGGCTAGCCGGGCGCGTGCCAGGTGATCAGGTATCGCCCCATGAGCAGGCGGGAGATGCGGGCGCCGGGCAGTGTCTCGCGGAGGCTGCGGCGCAGCTGGCGGAGCGTGTCTGGCGGTGGCCACACCTGGGGCGCGGTGTGCTCCCATTTTCCCCGCACGCGGTTAGCGACACCGAGGCATACGAGAGCGGTCAGGGCCCAGGGCCAGTCGCGCCACTCGGTGCGGGTGAAGCCCACGATGGCCAGCGTTCCGCCGGGGCGGACCAACTGGCTCAGGCGATGCAGGGCTGCCCTGGCATCCGGCAGTTGGTGCAGCGTCGCGTTGGACACCACGGCGTCAAAGGATTCCCGGTCCAGGGGATGGGACAGCACATCTCCGTGGCACCAGGTCACCCTCGCTTCCGGGAACCGGGCCCAGGCACGGTCCAGTACCGGGGCGTCGGCGTCGATCGCGACCACGAGCGGGACACGACGTGCCAGCCGCGCAGCCAGGAAACCGTCACCGCAGCCCACGTCCAGGACCGACGTCGCTGAGGCAGGCACGCACGCATCCAGCCGCCCGTCGTAGTGAATATTGGCGTTCCACGGCCCGGCCATGCCGCCCAGTGTGCCTCAGGCCGCCGGAAACCGCGCTTTCCCCGTTCTCCGTCAGGTAGGTGTCACGACAGCTTGGCCGAGGGCCGCCAGGACGTGGCCCCAGTCGTGGTCCGTGACCAAGCCGGAGTCGTCGTGGTGTGCAGGCAGCCGGTTACGGCGACTGCGGACCGCGGCCGCCAGGCCATCGAGGACGCCGGCCGTCGTGCCGATGTCCATGCAAGCGTCGGTGACACTCTGCCCGTAGGTGAGCGTGGCCTGACTACCCGGCTCCTGCCTGCCCTCGCGCAGGAAGCTCTCCAGCATGACCCCGGTCAGGCCTCGTTCTCCGGCCGCCACCTGGTCCGCGAGGGCGGCCGCCACCAGCGGCTGGCGGCGGTGATCCTTCCAGCTGTTGCCGTGGCTGGCGTCGACCATCAGCCGACGTGGCAGCCCGGCACCCGCGACCATGTCGAGCGCCGCCGTGACATGGCTCGCGTCATAGTTCGGGCCAACCTGGCCGCCGCGCAGAACAATATGGGTGTCAGGGTTGCCGGCGGTCTTCACCAGTGCGACTGTCCCGGCTGGAGTGACGCCGACGAAGGTGTGGCTGGCCGCAGCCGCCCGGCACGCGTCCACCGCCACCTGGATGTCGCCGCCGGTTCCGTTCTTGAACCCGACCGGCATGGACAGGCCCGAGGCGAGCTGCCGGTGGACCTGGCTTTCCGTGGTCCGCGCGCCGATCGAGCCCCAGGTCACGGCGTCGTTGATGTACTGGGGCGTGATGGGATCAAGCCACTCGCAACCGATCGGCAAGCCCAGGGCCACGATCTCGAGCAGGAGCTGCCGCGCGACGCGCAGGCCGCGGTGCACGTCGTGGCTGCCGTCCATCCCCGGGTCGTTGATCAGGCCCTTCCAGCCCGTCACCGTCCGCGGCTTCTCGAAGTACACCCGCATCACGACCAGCAGGTCATCGTGATGCCGGTCCCGCAGGGCGGCCAGGCGGCCTGCGTAATCGAGAGCGCCCACCGGATCGTGCACGGAGCAGGGTCCGGCGATCACGAGGAGGCGGTCATCGGACCCGTCGAGGACGGCGCGGACCTCTTCCCGCGAACGCGCCACACTCGCCGCTGCCGCCGCGCTGAGCGGCAGCTCATCAAGGAGAGCCGCCGGCGAAACCAGCTGCTCGTAGCCGACGATATGGGTGTCTGCGTCAGACAGCGCCTTCAGCACAGACACGCCAACCCCCAAGAGCAGTTTCCCACGTAACAGGCGAAAACTAACCAAACACAAGTTAAAGACGCTTACTGCGTGCGGGTGGTTTACCTTTGCACCGCGAAATGGGTCAAGCCGAGACCGATGCCCACGACGGGCTCAGCCGCGGGCAGGATTTCAGCGTGCTCCGGTCAGCGTGTTACTCGTTTCCCCGTGCGCGTGCTTCCTGCTCAGGGATCAGCCGCAGGGTCGTGGCGGCGGCGTCATCTGTCACCATGCGATCGACAGCTGTCCCGCCGTAGCGGCCGTACTTGGCCCGGTAGGCGGCATCGACGCTCGCGCGCAGCTCCGCCTTGTCGTCGCCGACGTCCTCGATGGCGATATCGGCCTCGGCTCCACACCCGTGCACCACCTGATGAGTATGGGCAGTTCTGCCACGCCCACGCCGTAGAGGCGCAGGGCCCAGGTGGCGGTGGTGGCGACGCTGGGCAAGGGCTATGACCTGGATTACATCTGGAGGCAGATCGACCGTGGCCTGGTCAGAAACGCGGCCAGTCACAACTGCTCGAATGGTGTAGTATCTCATTGGATACGTTATCTGATCGGATACGTAAGGATGATGTGATGGAGCCCGGTGAGCTTCTTGGGCGGGTCCGAGGCGAGGCCGGTTTGACCCAGGAGGAACTGGCGCGCCGGGCTGGGACGTCGCGTACCACGTTGTCGGCCTACGAGCACGGGCGGAAGTCGCCGACGGTGGCCACCTTCGCCCGGCTGCTATCCGAGGCGGGGTGCGAGCTCGCGGCACAGCCGCACGTGTCATTTATTCAGCGGCCTGCATCGCGCGGAAGGCCGACGTGGGTCCCCGATCGCCTGCCGCGCCTGGACGCGGCGCGTGCCCTGGCCGTGGTCGAGCTGCCGCTGCACCTTAACTGGTCGGCGCCGGGGCGCGTTTTCGACCTCCGGTCGCGCGCCGACCGTGCTCGCGTGTACGAGATCGTGCTCCAGGAAGGACGCCCGGCCGACATCCTGGCCTACGTCGACGGCGCGCTGCTGCTTGACCTCTGGGATGAGCTGGTGCTTCCGCGAACGGTCCGGTCGGCGTGGACCCCGGCGATCCAGGCCTCCGGCGGGACCGCGGCGTGATGGCGCGCACAGATTGGCGAGACGGGACATCCAGCGGGGGCACCTCTCGGAGCTTGACCCGACTCAGGTCACTTGGCCCCTGGAATGGCCCCCAAGGGCTGTTCGAGGTGTTCAATTATTCTCTTTGATCTGGTGGGCCGTACAGGATTTGAACCTGTGACCTTCTCCGTGTCAGGGAGACGCGCTCCCGCTGCGCCAACGGCCCGGGACGACGAGAGCCTACCAGATTTCCGGGTGCCTCCGAACCCGTGTCAGGCGGGGGTCAGCACCGGTTCCTCGTCCGCCAGCGCCGCGCGGGCCAGGTGCTCCAGGGCATGATCAAGCGCCGCCGGGTTGTCACCTCCGACCGGGGCCAGCCGCTCGGCTACCCACGCCTTCAGCAGGTGCACGAACTTGCCGGACTCGTCGTCGCCCGCCTTGGTCAGCGCGAGGTTCTCGTATGGTCCGGTCAGGTAACCAGCCGCGATCGCATGGTCGAAGGCCGGGGCCAGGACAGCGGCCGGGACCCGGGCGCGCTTCGCGATCGCCTCCAGGGAGATCGGCAGGCCCAGGTCGCGCCGGATCCGGACCTGCCCGACGCACCAGCCGTCGGCTTCGGTCAGGGCGCTGCCTGACGCTGCCCTCAGCGCGGGCAGGTGGTCGCGGCCCTCACGCTGCAGCAGGCGGCCAAGCGAGCGTTCCAGCTGCTGCATCGAGTCCGAGTCCGGCATCCCGAAGCCGCCGCCCATGTCGCTGGTGTCGGCCCGGTTCCTCTCCCGCAGCGGCACCTCCTTCAGGAACAGCGAGACCACGAAGGCCAGCCCCGCCACCGGCACCCCCCACAGGAACACCACGTGCAACGTGTCCGAGTAGGCCGCCACGATCAGGCGGATCGCGGACTCCGGGTAGCGGTGCAGTGTCTCGGGCGTCGTGATGGCCTTCGGATTCACCTGGGGCGAGGCCGCCTCGGCCGCGCGCAGCCGCGACGCCAGCCCGTTGGAGTAGATCGCGCCGAAGNNCCGCGGTGCCGAACGAGCTGCCGAGCGTGCGGAAGAACGTGACCGCCGACGTCGCGACGCCGAGGTCCTGATAGCGGGCCGTGTTCTGGACGATGATCGTCAGCACCTGCATGGCCAGGCCGATGCCGAGGCCGAGGACGAACATCGAGCCGGACATGGTCCAGTACCCGGTCCCGGGCGCCAGCCGGGAAAGCAGGAACAGCCCGACCGCCATCACGAAGAAGCCAGTGACCGGGAAGATCTTGTACCGGCCGGTACGCCCGACCAGGGTGCCCGTGCCGATGGAGGTGATCAGCAGCCCGGCCACCAGCGGCAAGGTCCGCAGGCCCGAGACGGTGGCGGATACGCCCTTGACGTACTGCAGGTAAGTCGGCAGGAACGTGATCGCGCCCAGCAGGGCGAAACCCACGACGAACGCCAGCACCATGATCACGCTGAACACGGGGTCCCGGAACAGCCGCATGGGCAGGATCGGCTCGCGGGCGCGAAACTCGACGAACACGAAGCCCGCCAGCGCCGCCACCGAGACGGCGTACATCGCGATGATCACCGGCGAGCCCCACGCGTAGGAGTTGCCGCCCAGGCTGGTGGCCAGCACCAGCCCGCCCGCGCCGACCGTCACGAAGGCGACGCCCAGGTAGTCGATCACCGGACGGCCCGCCGCCCGGACCGAGGGGATGGTCCAGGCGGCGAGCGCGATCACCATGACGCCGATGGGCACGTTGATGTAGAACACCCACCGCCAGGACAGGTCATCGGTGAACACGCCGCCGAGCAGCGGGCCGATGACCGTCGTCACGCCGAATACGGCTCCGAGCGCGCCCTGGTACTTGCCCCGCTCCCGGAGCGGGATGACATCGCCGATGAGCGCCGTGGCGGTGACGGTCAGGCCGCCCGCCCCGATGCCCTGCAGCGCGCGCCAGGTGATCAGGGTCGTCATCGAGCCCGCGAGGCCGGACAGCGCGGACCCGACAATGAAGATCACCATGCTGACCTGGAACACCCACTTGCGGCCGAACTGGTCGCCCAGCTTGCCCGCCAGCACCGTCGCGATCGTGTCGGTCAGGATGTACGAGGTCGCGACCCAGGCCACATGACCGGCCCCGCCGAGATCCCCGACGATGGTCGGCAGCGCGGTCGACACCACCGTCTGATCCAGCGCGGACACCATGATCCCGAGCAGGATCGTCACGAAGATCAGGTTGATCGCCCGCCTGGTGAGGTCCTGCGGGCGGGCCTCGGCCGCCGTGGTCGTCATCGGGTGATCGTCTCACGAGACGGTGCGCGTCCCCCAGGAGCCCTTTTTTTATGCCGAACGGGCGTGGTTTCGGCTTTCCGAATTAAGGTCATCCTCGACGCGAACCCGCCCGTGATTAGATAAAGCGTGACCAGGCGGCTCGACGCGGACATCGTGGTTCCGGCCCAGTGCGAACTGGCCGAGGGGCCCGTGTGGGATGGCGCCCGGGGCCTGCTTCGATGGGTCGACATCCTCCCCGGCCAGGTGCACGCTTTCGACCCGGTGACCAGCGCTCATACCTGGTTCGACGCTGGTGACCCGGTTGGTACCGTCGGGCTGACCCGCTCCGGCGGCCTCGTGCTCGCGCTGGTGGACAGGTTCGTCCTGGCCGACTACGACGGCCAGCACCCGCGGCAGCTGGGCGCGTTCACCATCGACCGTTCCGTCGTCCGGTTCAACGACGGCAAGCCGGACCCGTGGGGCAACTTCTGCGCGGGCACCTGTGCCTGGGCGCCCAACGGCCCGCCGTGCGCGCTGTACCGGCTCCGCCCGGACGGCGCGGTGGGCGAGATCGTCGGGGACGTCGGCCTGTCCAACGGCCTGGACTGGTCCGATGACCGTACGGCGTTCTACTTCGCCGACAGCGCCACCGGGGGAGTGGACGTGTTCGACACCGAGCCCGATACCGGCACGCTGGGCCGCCGCCGGCGCTTTGTCACGGTGGGCGGCGTGCCCGACGGCTTGACCCTCGACGCCGAAGGCGGCCTCTGGGTCGCCGTCTGGGGCCTGGGTGAGCTGCGGCGTTACACTCCAGCTGGCCAGCTCGACGCCGTCGTCCGCCTCCCGGTCAGCCAGGTCACCTCGGTCGCGTTCGG
>PMOU01000366.1 GCA_003161205.1 Actinomycetota bacterium
AGACAACAACCCGTATGAGATAATCTTCCCGCGCGGAACCATCAAGGTGGTTTTTCACCCGGGCAAGACGTCCACTCGCATTGTCTCGGCAACCTGCCTGTACACGCAGGTGGAAGACGGTACCTACAAGCTGGACGGCGGCACCGGCGCGTACCGCAAGATCCAGGGCTCGGGCACCGGGGTCAGCCGCATCTGGTCCGTTCTGGCGCGCAACTCCAAGGGAAAGTGCACATGGGCGAAGAACCCATTCGCTTACCAGCAGGTCATAACGCAGCAGGGCACGGTGTCCGGCTCATAGTGGCGGCGTGGCGGCGTGGTGGCGGCCCAGGTCGGGGCGCCGCCATCTCATCCGGCTAGGTGAGGCGGGTCGTCAGCTGATGATGGCGATCAGGTCGCCTTCCTGGATGACGTCGCCCTCGGCGACGTGCATCTTGGTGACCACGCCCGGGCCTTCGGCCAGGACCGGGATTTCCATCTTCATCGACTCCAGGATCACCAGGGTGTCACCGTCGTCGACGTGATCACCTTCCGCCGCGACGACCTTCCACACGTTCGCGACCATCTCCGCGCGGATCTCAGCCACCGGTGACTCCTCATCTGTTCGCCCGGACCATGCCGCCCGGCGCCCCCAAGGACATTGTGCTACCTGGAGCGTAGCTTTGGCTTTGGCTCACCAGGGACGTATCTTGACTTCCACTCTGTCCTGGAGGGCGGAGTTTCCCGCCTGTCACGCGGCTTCCCCGACGTGGCTTCGGGTGGGTTCCTGCCTCACATCTGGATGACTGACCTGCGGTTCACGACCCGGCTGAGAGCTTCGACGGCTCCGGGGTCATATTCACGAGCGGTGTCGAGCCGGAGCTGCTGCACTGCCGCCGCCGCCCGGCCAGGATCCAGCGAGCTGCCCACCAGGTCGTCGAAGGCATTGGCCGCCTTGATGATGCGGCTGCTCAGCGGCGGGCCGGCCGGTTTGCGGTCGCCCGGGTTATTGCCGTAGCCGCCGGTCACCGGATCGCCGTCGCGGTAAGGGTCGTTCTGCCTGCGCACGATCTCCGCTACGGAACCCAGGACCTGCGCCTGCTGGATGACGTCGGCGCCGAGCTCGGCGATGCGCTGCTGATCCTTGGGCGAGACGAAGATCGTGGCTCCGCCGGTGATCGGATCGCGCAGCGAGAGCTGCCCGATGTCGTGCATGAGCGCCGCGTATTCCAGCTCGAGGAGCTGCGGTTCATGGATGCCGAGCTCCCGGCCGATGGCGACGGCAAGCCTGCTGACCCGTTCGGAGTGGCCGGGCTCGACGTAACCGCCGATCTCGGTGACCTTGGCGAGCGCGCGGACGGTCTGCAGGTAGGTCGCGCGGATCCCGGCGTACCTGCGGAACGCCACCTGGGTGACGAGCAGCGGAGCGGTGAACACGGCCAGCGCGGCCAGCCCCATCACGTCCGCGGCGAACGCGATAAGCAGCGCCGAGGCGCCGACCGCGGCACCCAGCGGAAGCTGAACGCGCAGCTCGTCCACCAGCGCCACCCGGAACCTGGCCCGCTGCTCGTCGACCCGCAGCACGGCGGTGAGAACCGCCTCGAGCAGCAGCGCGAAAATGGCCAGCAACGTCATCAGCGAGAACTCGAGCCCCGCGTCCCTGGCGAGGGCCGCGTTCCCCGCGAGCGGGCGGAAGATGTAGGCGACGCACGCGACGCACAGCAAGCGCGCGGCCATCCCGCTCAGCCGGGCGGGCCGGCCGACAGCCAGGTGCGGCAGGGCCCCGACGATCATGCCGATGGTGGCGACCGTCACCACCTGCGCGGCACTGTGCTGACTCGGGTGATCCCCGACCCGGATGAGCAGGGCGTAGGCCAGCGCCCCTGCGAACCCGATGGGCGCGGACTCGCGGTCACCCGGCAGGTTCAATCGGAGCACCTCGCCGAACGCGATCAGCGCGCCGAACGCGATCGCGATCCGGGCATCTTGCACGCCAGTCGCCGCGGTTTGCGCCACTGAGGCCACCAGCCACACTCCGGCGGCCACCACGAGCAGCATCTGGCCGGAATCCCGTACCTGCCAGGGATACCAGCGAAGCTCGTTTCGTCGTTCGGTCATCACGATCTCTACAGGCTATCGATCACCCGGAGCGGTGCGGTGGGATCGTCGTGATCCTGCGCCGCCACCGCGGCCAGCTCATCGGCGGCCACGACGGGCGGCGCCGGACGATGCCAGCCGTCACGCTTGATCGCGGCGACGAAGGCGTCGACGAAGGCCGGGTCGAACTGCGTACCCGACCATTTCCTCAGCTCGGCGATAGCTTCATCGGCCGGGCGCGCACCCCGGTAAGACCGGTTGGATGTCATGGAGTCGAAGGCGTCCGCGACCGCGAGTATCCGGGCGAACTCGGGAATCTCATCGCCGGCCAGCCCCATCGGGTAACCGCGACCGTCGATGCGCTCGTGGTGGTGCATGATCCCGGCCAGGGCCTCGTCGAGGAAGCCGATCTCCCGGACGATATCCAGCCCGCGCATCGGGTGAAGCTGGATCGCCGCGTACTCCTCTTCGGTCAGCTTGCCCGTCTTCTGCAGGACCTTCGTCGGGACGCCGAGCTTGCCGACGTCGTGGAGCATGCCGGCGTACCTGATCGCCTCCACGCGATCGCCCCGCATGCTGACCTCGCGGGCGATCATCACCGATCCCCGGGAGACCCGGTCGCTATGACCGCGGGTGTAGAAGTCCTTGGTCTCTACCGCCTGGCACAACGCGCCGACCGTGGCCTCGTAGGCCTGTTGCTGCTCGGTGAATTGCGCGACCGCCCAGCGGGCCACGAACAGCGGGATCAGCACCAGCAGCGGCGCGAACACCCCGACGACGGTCCATAGCGCCGCGATGAGCAGCCCGAACGCCCCGTAGGCGAGATCGGAGATCAGCAGCCGCGCACTCAGCCCGACGCCGGACCGGGACAACGGGCGCTCCGGCCCCCGGGTCAGCCACAGGATGCCGCCGAGCAACGCGTGATTCGCGGCCACCTGGACCAAGGCTGCGACGGCGAACGGCCTGATGATGCCGGGAAAGGAACTTGCCCGGGTCAGGCCGACGTGACCGCCGAGGGCAATAAAGGCACGTCCGGCTAGGTAAGCGCTGAGGGCGTACACCGCCGCGTTGAAACCGCGCTGCAAGGCAGTGGGGCCGCGGCGCAGGGCCAAGGCGCTGAACGTTCCTACCAGGGCCGCGCCGACAGGACCGGTCAGGACGACCGAGGCAAGCATGGCGACCGAACTAGGAGTCCAGCTCAGCTGTCCTTGCCGCAGTGGCGTCGGTCGTGATTCGGCGATGACAACGAGAATCCCGAGAGCAACGATGTAATGCCAGCTCAAGCCGGTAAATGGACCCTTGGCAACGAATACGGCGGCGGCGACCGCCACCGCGCCAATGTAAAGCAGCGCGACCCGCGAGAGCTTGCCCAAACGTCCCCCTCGGAGTCAGGAGTTGAGCATGCCGGTAAGATCCGTCATCCCCAAATCACGCCACGGGCACGTAGCTGGCAATACCCGCCTGCCACGACCGCACACCTGCCGGACCTGACATCACCGCCCGAAAACATAGGCGGACCTCCTTAGGCGAAAAGTGCGTTCGCCGCCCTCGCCAGTAACCGTCCAAACACAGGATAACGCGAGCGCAGACGTTCGCGCAGGCCCAAATCTCTTCGTCAACGTAACGTGAGCAAGACCGTCACAATGGGCAATCAAATACAGCACATGCTGCGCAATTGCCACACATCTGGCTAATCGGCCAGCGGGGCCTAAAGTTCCGGACTACTACTCGGCGAACTCGATCGTCGTGCGGACTTCCCTGATCCTGACGAGAATCTTCGCACGCAGCGCCGCAGGCGCCGGGTCACAGCCGCAGTGCTTTTGCACCACGCGCTTGACCGCCTCCTCCAGGCCGTATTCGCGCAGGCAGGGACCGCACTCCGTCAGGTGCTGACGGATCTTCGCGCAGTCCATGTCGTCAAGCTCGCCGTCGAGGTAGCCGTAAACCCGGTCGAGTACCTCGGTACACGGCGTCTCGTGCGGGTGTCCGCAGCTCATCGCGATTCCTCCCCGGCTGCCGAGTCGTCCGAACCAGTCTTGGCCAGTCCGCGATCCGCCGCGTAGTCCTGGAGCAGTTCCCGCAGCTGGCGGCGACCGCGGTGCAACCGCGACATCACGGTACCAATCGGCGTTTCCATGATGTCGGCGATCTCCTTGTACGCGAAGCCTTCGACGTCGGCCAGGTAAACAGCGATCCTGAATTCCTCGGGCAGCGCCTGCAGCGCCTGCTTGATGTCAGAATCGGGCAGCCGTTCCAGCGCTTCGGCTTCGGCTGACTTCAGGCCGCCCGAGGTGTGCGACGCCGCCCGCGCCAGCTGCCAGTCCTCGACCTCCTCCGCACCAGAACGCTGCGGCTCACGCTGCCGCTTGCGGTAGGTGTTGATGAAGGTATTGGTCAGGATCCGGAAGAGCCACGCCTTCAGGTTGGTGCCCTGCTGGAATTGGTGGAAGGATGCGTAGGCCTTGGCGAACGTCTCCTGCACCAGGTCTTCCGCATCCGCCGGATTGCGGGTCATCCGAAGCCCAGCGGAGTACAGCTGATCCAGGAAGGGCAGCACCTCCTGCTCGAAGCGCTCACCGCGCTCTTCGAGAGTCTCCGGAACGGGACCCACCCCCTCTAGGTAGTCCGAGGCCGGACTGCGAACATGCAGACCGTATGAGCGGGAGGATACCGTGCCGGAGCTAAAAGCTTCCGCCAGCATGCCCCGAGGGGGCGAAGCCACTGCCATGTCGCGTGTAACACGGTGCCGCTGCCGGTCATTCCGCACCCCTGCGGCCTTGTGGCCCGGAGCGAGAATATCCGGCCTAGTTACTGCGAGCCGGCAGGTGACAAAAGCGCCCAGCCGGGAAAGTATGTCGTAGGCGTGCTGGAGGCGAGGGACGCCGAGTCAGGAGTTCTGCGCTAGTGCAACATGCGGCCAGCGCGATCACCGCGCCGGACACTGATGACCTTCCGGCCTACTGGAAGTTTCACGAGGCCGTGACACGCGCGCAGCTGGCGGCCTGGCTGCCGCCGGGACGGCGCGTTCTCGTTGACGTGTCGGGACGGCGCGCGCCGGGCGCGGAGGTAGCCGCCCAGGCCGGGCACACCGTGATACGTGTTGTCAGTGCCGGCCCCGGGGGGCGACCCCCCGGGATCCCCCCGATTACGGGGGGGCTTCCCGCCCCCCCGTACCCCCCTGGGCCCCCCTCCGGGGGGCGGATCATCCCGCTGATCGGCGACTCAAGCAGCCTGTCCTTCCTCACGGACGCCTGCGCGGACGGGGTCATCGCCGACGACCGGGCGCTGTCCACCTACCTGGCGGCCGAAACGATGATCGCGGAGATCGCNNGGTATGGCCGTGCTCGCCGACCAGCACCACTGGGCGCACCTGGTCGACCTGCCGCACGCCGAAGTGGTGCTCGTGCCCTGGCCGGACGGCACGATCACCAGGTGCTACGGCCCGGACCAGGCTCGCGAGCTGTTCAGCGGGGCCGGGCTGAGGGTGAACTGGATCCGGCCGCGGACCGTGTTCTCCGAGTCGATGGTGACGCGCCTGCTCCAGCGCGACCCGGACTGCCTGAGCAAGCTCGTCCGCGCCGAACTCGGCGCCCGGACCGATGAGTCACTCGGCGCGCAGCTGGTGATATCGGCCGGCAAACCGGCGCCCTAGCGCTGCGGACTAGCGCTGCCGACTAGCGGAGCCGCTTGGCGTACTTGGCCTGGCAGTCAACGCAGCGGGCGGCGTCGGGCCGCGCCTCGAGCCTGCCCTCCGGGATCTGCCGCCCGCAATCGACGCACCGCCCGTAGCTGTTGTCCTGGATCCGGGCGAGCGCGGCCAGGACGCCGTCTCGCTGAGTGCGGGCCGACAATAGCACCGCCTCGGTGCGGTCGGCTTCGGACAGCAAGGATCCCGCGTCGGCCGAATCCTGCGGGTACCCGGTGCCGGCCACGGGACCGGGACGCTCGCCGTGCAGGATGGATATCGACCGGTCCAGGTCGTCGCGCATTTCTTCCAGGCGCTTAAGGGCGATGCTGGTCTCCACTAGTTTCCTCGCTTCCATCCCGCGTGCGGAGCAGCCGGGGCTCACGTTGAGCCCCGGCACCCGCCGCGGGCTCAGAACAACTCGCCGGGCGGCCGCTTCTTACCAGCGGAAGCCGCGGCTGACGCCTCGCCACCTGGCGCAGGCGAAGCCGTGGCAGGCAGGGGCTCGATGAGCTCCGGTCCGTTGTTCCGCACGAAATTGACGGCCGTTGATACGGGATGCGACGTCAGGCCGCCGCCCGCCATGGCGGGCTGCATCGCCGCTTGGAGCTGACCCGGCTCGGTTTGGCCCGGGTCGAGCCAGTCCGCCCAATGGTCACGGGAAATCACCATGGGCATGCGATCGTGGATCTGGCCGACATCGTCGGTGGCCTGAGTCGTGATAATCGCGGCCGTCCACAGCCAGGCATGTTCGTCATCAGAGGGCACAGCGTCATCCCGCCAGAGCTCGTAGATGCCGGCGAAGGCGAGAATGCCACTGTCCGTTCGGTAAATATAAAAAGGCTGTTTGAGAGCTTTCTTTCCTTCTACCGGGACGGCTTGCCACTCGTAGTAGCCGTCCGCGGGCAGGATGCACCGGCGCTTGGCGAAGGCGCGCCGGAACGACGGCTTGACCGCCACGGTCTCGGCCCTGGCGTTGATGAGCCGGCCACTGCCCGAGGCATCCTTGGCCCAGGAGGGCACCAGGCCCCACCGCACCACGCGCAGCTCGCGGGCCTCCGGCTCCTCATCGCGGGCCGGTCTTTCCAGGACCGCGTACACCCGCTTGGTCGGGGCCACGTTGAAATCGGGGTCAGGCGCCGGGTCGGGTGAAACGGCCACGCGGTCGCGCTCAACGCCGAACTCCTCAAGGAGCTCAAGGCGCTTACGCGCTGACACGAAACGACCGCACATGCAATCTTCCTTGATCGTTATAGTCCGGACACGTCCCCGTTCAGCCTGGATTGGCCATTAATAACCACAATCCGGGTTGGCCAAACCCTGGCCAGGAAAGGCATCAGGCCCAGACCGCCGGACGGGCGCACAGCGATACGCTCAAGCGTATGCACCCGGATAACAACCTCTGGCCCTCCCCCGCCGCCACCGGGCCGGTCAGCGCCCGGGTCCGGCTGCCCGCGTCGAAGTCCATCACCAACCGCGCCCTCGTCCTGGCCGCCCTCAGCGACGGACCGGCCTCGATCGCCAACCCGCTGCGCGCCCGGGACACCCTGCTCGCGGCCAGCGCGCTGCGGGCGATGGGCACCGAGATCACCGAAGCCGCCGGACCCCGGCCGACCTGGCGGGTCGCAGCCGGGTCACCAGCTGCGGGCGCGCAGGTCAGCGTGGACGTGGGCAACGCCGGGACCGTCATGCGGTTTCTGCCCGGCGTCGCGGCGCTGACGTCGGCCGCGGTTCATTTCGACGGAGACGAGCGAGCCCGGCAGCGGCCGGTCGGCCCCATCCTGGCGGCGCTGCGGCAGCTCGGCGCGCAGATCGACGACGGCGGCCGCGCGGCGGTCCCGTTCACGGTGCACGGCCACGGCGCTGTCCGCGGCGGCACTGTCACCCTCGACGCTTCCGGATCCTCGCAGCTGATCTCGGGGCTGCTGCTAACGGCACCCCGGTTTGACGACGGCATCGAGATCCGGCACGAAGGGCCGCCGGTGCCCTCGGCACCGCACATCGCCATGACGGTCCGGATGCTTCGCGCGGCCGGGGCCGAGGTCACGGAGCACTCGTCCGAGGCGGGCGGGTCCGAGGCGGGGCGGCGGCCGGATGGGTGGCGGGTCCGGTCGGGGCGGATTGACCTGGGCGCCATCACGGTGGAACCCGACCTGTCGAACGCGGGCCCGTTCCTGGCCGCGGCGCTGGTGACGGCGGGCACGATCACGGTGCCCGACTGGCCGCAGGACAGCCTGCAGGCGGCCGGGGAGATCCTGGACGTGCTGACGCGCATGGGTGCCCGGTGCGACGTCAGCGCGGACGGGCTGACCATCACCGGCACGGGCCGGATCCACGGCATCGACGCCGACCTGCGCGACGTCAGCGAGCTCGCGCAGGTACTCACCGCGGTCGCGGCGATGGCGGACTCACCCTCAGTCTTCACCGGGCTGGCACACACCCGCAGCCACGAGACCGACCGGCTGGCCGCGATGGTGAAGGAGATCAACGCGCTCGGCGGCGACATCACCGAGCTGCCGGACGGGCTGCAGATCAGGCCGCGGCCGCTGCGGGCGCAGGCGGACGTGCCGTTCGACAGCTACCACGACCACCGGATGGTCATGGCCGCGGCCGTACTCGGCCTGGCCGTGCCCGGCATCACTGTCGTCAACGCGGACACGGTGGCCAAGACCTTCCCCGGATTCACCGACGTCTGGGCGGAGATGCTGGGGTGACGTCGTGAGCCCGCGGGAGCTAGACGAGGATGACGTCCGGGTCCGTCCTGGCCGCAGCTCCCGGCCGCGCACCAGGCGTCGTCCCGCCCACGAGAGTGCTCTAGCGGGCTTCGTGACCAGCGTGGACCGCGGCCGGTACGGGTGCATGGCCGACGGCCGGCTGGTCGTCGCCATGAAGGCCCGCGAGCTCGGCAAGGGGTCGGTGGTGGTCGGCGACCGGGTCGCGCTGGCCGGTGACACCTCCGGCGCCGAGGGGTCACTGGCCCGGATCGTCCGGGTCGAGCCGCGGACCAGCGCGCTGCGGCGGTCCGCCGACGATACCGACCCGCAGGAGCGGATCATCGTCGCCAACGCCGACCAGCTAGTGATCGTCTGCGCGCTGGCCGACCCGGAGCCCAACCTGCGCTTCATCGACCGCTGCCTGGTCGCCGGCTACGACGCCGGGCTCGACCCGCTGCTGGTGCTGACCAAGGCCGACCTGGCGTCCCCCGACGAGGTCCGCGCCTTCTACGCACCGCTCGGCCTGCCGATGCTGACCACCAGGCGTCCGCTGGCGGCGGAGACTCTGTCCCGGCTGCGGGCCGCGGTCACCGGCCGGATCAGCGTGCTCATCGGGCCCTCCGGCGTCGGCAAGTCCACGCTGATGAACACCCTGGTCCCGACGGCGGCCCGGACGACCGGCACGGTCAACCCGGTGACCGGCCAGGGCAGGCACACGTCGTCTTCGGTGGTGGCGATCCCGCTCGGCGACGGATGGCTTATCGACACGCCGGGACTACGGGGGTTCGGATTGGGTCACGTGAGCGCGGAGCGGGTGGTGGAGGCGTTCGGGGACCTGGCGGAAGGCGCTGCTTTGTGCCCGTCTGGCTGCGATCACCTCTCCCCCGACTGTGCGCTGGATGAGTGGGCCCGCGAGCACCACGCCGAGGCCCGGCTCGACTCGCTCCGCCGCCTGCTGCGCAGCCGCGAAGGCGCGGCGGACTGGGGTGTCCCGGACTAGTAAGCGGGCATCTGCGCGTTCGGCGATTTTGGGCATTACGGAAGATTCGGGCGACTATGGCTGCGCTCCACGTAAGCCATTATCTCCAGGACTTTCAGGCTTTCGGCGCAATGGCTGGCCTCACCGCTGCCTCCCGCGCCGCCTGAGCCTCAAATACCACAGCAGTTAAGAAAGATCTTGGTTGATTTGGGCTCAATGGTTGCTTTAGGGCGCTATAGCGCCCACAAACAACCAGCAGGCCCGAATCCACCACGAAAAATCGCTGAGCGCGGCCGGGGGGACAGTCGTGGTGCCGATTCCGGCCAGCGGCGCTTACCGGAATTGGCAGATGCGGTGATAGTGACGCTGTGGCACTGACGGGCGCTAGATGACGGTGCCGCCTGCGCGCCAGTAGGTGCCGGAGACGGTTCTGGACATGAACGCCTCGTCGACCAGGTACCGGCGCAAGGTGCAATAGTCGTC
>PMOU01000570.1 GCA_003161205.1 Actinomycetota bacterium
GTAAAGGTGGCCGAGGCGGCCAGCCAGAGGCTTTCATGGGATCGTGCCACGCCCTGAAGCGTATCCGGGCCCTCTGTCCAGAACTCCTATCTGCGACTCCGACCACGGCGCGCTGTCGGCATAATGTCCGAGCGGTGGAGGAAGCTAAGCCTGTGAGCCTCAGCAACGGATCGTCTGTCTTCACCATGGTGGCAGCTCCCGAGCCCGGCCCCCGGCGGCAGCGCGAGACCGTCTGGCAGTTCCTGGAGCGCAGCAGTGAACCGGTGGCGGCAGCTGCCCGCGCCCAATGGGACGGCTGGCTGTCTGGAATGCCGTCCGGCCCGCTGGACGCTCTTGTCCGCAGGCTCCAAGACCGCCATGACGAGCAGGTCCGCGCCGCTCTGGCCGAGCTGGTCACCTTCGTCATGCTGGACTCCGTCTACCCGGCCGTTGAGATCGAGCCGGAGACCGGCACCGGCAGCCGGACCGACTTCGCTGTCCTGGTGCCAGTCCGGACCCACTTTGAGGTTCACCGCCCAGGCCCGGCCAAGGACCTAGCGATGGACGCCCGTCGCTTGGGCGACATCGCCACAGAGCTGGAGAAGATCGAGTCGCCTGACTTCTGGCTCGATGTCGACCCGCAGTCAGGCCAACAGGCTCCGTCTATGCGCAAGGTCGGAGAGCAGGCTGAGGGCTGGCTCGCCTCCCTGGACTACGACGCCGAAGTGCAACGTCACAACGAGTACCAGCAGGCGCGCCGGGAACGAGCGGCCGAGGCCATGCCAGGACTCGACGCCAGTCCCGCCGAGCGGGCCGCCTATTTCGCCGCCCATCAACCGTTCGAACCGCCGACGTTTGAGCGCTCCGGGGATGGCTGGTCGGTGCGGATCACGGCCCACCCGCGGCCGACAGATGCGCGTGGCTCAGGCCTGTTCACCGTCGGCCTTCGCTCCGCCGGGGCGGCCCACCTGGAGACCTTCAAGGGCCTGCAGGCGGCAGTGCGCGGCAAGCTCAAGCAGCACGCTGGCCTAGCCGACCCGCTCGTAGTGGTGCTCGACCTCAGCTCGCCGATCACTGAGGACCGGGACATCGCCGCGATGCTCTACGGGCGGACGACCACGACGATGCTAGGCCCGTCCACTCCGGTGACCACGGCCCGCAACCGGCAGGAGGGCATCTGGCCAGATCCGGTCCCGCAACCGCCCCGCCCGGCAGCCGTGCTGATCCTGCGGGGGATATGGCTCGGGTCTGAAGGGGCAACGGCCGAACTGTGGCTGCCGCCAGGTACCGCCTCACCGCTCCTGTCTGGGCCGTGGACGGAGAAGACTCTCTGACCAGACGGACGCCCGGTCCAACCCGCCGACATCCCGCCTGCCAACGCGTAGCTCCCACGCGCTGGCGCACCGATCACGGGCGACTTCTGTCGGGGCCGACCAGTCCGCCAGCCGCGCCGATCGGTGAAGCAGGGCCATGGCGCTGCACGGCGCACCCGATTTTATTGGCGCGCTGAGATCCCGCGCGCTCCGTAAGCTACATCGACAGAGCACGCTACGGAGGGCAGAGGGGGTGCCGCCGACCGCATCCCGCAGCGCCGCGTGCTCGGCGATCAGGCGGACGGTGCGCGCCCAGGTCGGGAGGGCGTAGATGGCCTTGACCAGCGCCGCGCCGACCATGACACGGACGGGGTTGCCGGGGCGCCCCGTCCAGCGGGTTTCGTCAAGATCGGCGATCAGGCGCATGATCTCGGGCAGCCGCAGCAGAGCGGCGACCTGGCCCGCGTCACGCGGGGCTGGTACTTTGGCGGTGGCCATGGGGTGTAGTCCCTAGGTCCGGCCCCCGGAGTGTTGACGCACTCGCGGGGGCACCTGTATTTGTATTTGCTTACAGGTCCATTTTATCGGGAGGGTCTGACAAAACTAACGGCATTCCTCGCCGGTCAATGCTCATTGTGGCGCGTTACGTTCAATACGATCAAGCCGGTCGAGTGCCCGTGTTGTAGCTTCAAGAGCTACGTCCATCGCGTTTGTGAGAGCGTACGAGATTGGGCCATCCGGGTCTTCCGGCAGTACGTTAGTAACGTTGAGACACCGGCTGGTAACTTCTGTTAGCAGTCGGCTTAGCCGACGGTCAGGGCAACCGGGCTTAGCCTCAGCGACGGCTTGGACGTTCCCCCGGAAGTTGAGACTGGCGGTCAATGAGCCGGCACGCTCAGGACGCGCCTTCGCCTCGGCGAGCGCCTCCCGCAACGGGATCAGGCTCGTCCGTAGGGCTAGCGCGCGGCAGCGCCGTCCCCACCTGGCATCCACGCGGTTGCGGATCGCTGTCAGCGATCCGACGGTTCCAGTGGCTGCACCGTAGATAGCGAGGCTGAGAGTCCAACTCATAGGCGCGCCGGCGGGATCATATACCATCTTTGCTGTACACTCAAAGCGTGCGCGACCTTGATATTCGCCTGCAACTCCGCGCCGAACTTGCCCAGCGGTTCGCCGGGGACATCATTCGTGGTGAGCTTGGCCTGTGCTTGGGCCAGACCCGCGTTGATCTGGCGGTGGTGAACGGTCACTTGCACGGATACGAAATCAAGAGCGAGCGCGATACGCTGACGCGGCTTCCGATGCAGATCGAGTTGTACAACCGCGTGCTTGATTTCTCGACTGCCGTCTGCAGCATCCGGCACCTGGACCGGATCTTGGAGCAGGTGCCGGATGAATGGGGAGTCATCGCGGCCACCAGCTCGTTCGATCAGATCAAGCTGACGTCCATTCGCGAACCCAGTCTGAACATATCCCCCGACCCGTTGGCTATCGCGCAGCTTCTGTGGAGGGACGAGGCGGCATGGGTTCTCACT
>PMOU01000303.1 GCA_003161205.1 Actinomycetota bacterium
ATCGCAGTAGTACATGCATTAGATACTGCCAAGTAGTTCCTTTATGAGCTACAATGAAGTAGTGGCACAGTACTCGACTCTCGGCCGCATCGCGCGAGTCGCCGAGGATCAGTGGGGGCTCATCACGCGCCGCCAGGCAGAAGCTGCCGGCGTCTCCCAGGCGACCCTGCACCGGCTCGCCAAGACCGGGATCCTTGACCGGGTAGCGCACGGCGTGTACCGCCTAGCGGGGGTGCCGCCGCCAGATTTCCTCGATCTTCGTGCGGCGTGGCTCCAGCTTGCTCCGGAGGTTCCGGCGTGGGAGCGGACACCGGAGCAGGGCGTCGTATCCCACCGTTCAGCCGCGGCGTTGTACGGTCTTGGCCACCTGCCTGCGGACCGACACGNNAGGCCGCCGCGCATCGCCGCGGACCTGCTGGGCGACAAGGAAGACCCCGAGGCAATCGCGCAGGTTATCGCCGATGCCCTCCGGCCCGTCTATGACTACCCCGGCGCGTTCGCGGAAACCCTGGCGCCGCACGCCGCCAGTTTCGGGCTCAGGCGGGGGGACGGCATCGCGCTCTTTCGCTGGCTCCTCGACACGGGCGGCGACCCGGAAGCATCCAGGTGGATAGAGGAGGCGAGAGTGCAGGCCGGACGCTCTTCCGAGAAAGACGGGAAGCCGCCAGCTCGTCCCCAGGCCGGATGATCCCGGCGCCAGTGACCGGCGGTCGCTCGTACGGTAGCCCAGGCGCCTTCCGCCGGGCTCTGACCGACAAGCTCAGGAATCTCGCAGCCGCGAGCCGCTGGACGCTCCAGCAACTCCAGCGGCAGATGGCGTACGACCGGCTTCTGGAACGCCTCTACCTCGTCGACGAGGGCTGGATCATCAAAGGCGCGACCGCGTTGCTCGCCCGTGACATCGGCGTCCGGGGGACTATCGACATTGACCTCTACCGCGAGGTGGCCCGGGAGATCGCCGAGGCGGACCTGCGCCATGCGGCCGCCCTGGACATCGGCGATTGGTTCCGCTTCGAGATCGGCCCTCCACGGACGCTCGCGGATACTAGCGGTGCCCGCCTTCCCGTCAAGGCCCTCGTGGGGAATGCGGAATGGGCCGCCTTCCACGTCGACCTCGTCGGAGAAGATCTCCGCATGACCGGCGACCCGGAGGACGTCCCGCCGCTGGCCCCCGTCGTCATGCCCGATGTGCAGCAACATGGATACCGCGCCTATCCGCTTGCCGATCACGTCGCGGATACAGCCTGCGCGATATTCGAGCGGCATGGTCCCACCGGGACACCGTCGACCCGCTACAGGGACCTCGTCGACCTCGTAGCCATCGTCCTCTCAGCGCCAGTGGAAGCCGAGCCGCATCTGATCGCTCTTCGCTCCGAAGCCCAGCGGCGGGGCCTGCAGTTGCCTGGCCGCTTCGCCGTCCCTGACCAGCCACTTTGGCAACGCGGCTACGCAGCCGAAGCAGGACGCTCCCTCGGGCTGACAATAAGGGTTGCCGGCTTTCCGGATGCCCTTGTAGACAAAGCCGACGGTTCCACAGACCGCTCCCCTTTTCAGCCAGGGCGCGCCGAACCAGGTGATCTGTAGACCCGAACGCGTTGCGATAGATGGATCTTTATGCGCGCTAAATCGATATGGTCGCTCAGATGCCCAAACAACCGTAGCGCTGTGTCGTGATCGCTGGTTGCGGCCTGCGTACAAGCCGCCCCGCCGCCGCGAGGCCGCTGCCAATGCTTGGCCATGCAGAGCTGGCAGTGTCGGGCCGGGCAGCATAGCGCCAGTCAGTTCCGGAATACGAATTCGTTGAGGATTTCCCTGCCATACAACTGCTGCCGGTCCAGGTCGGTCAGTTCCGCTGTATCTGCCGCGTCACGCCACTGAGTCCGGATGACATCGATCTGAGCGTCGATTAGCGACTGTGCCTGCGGAGTATCCAGCAGATAGATCTCGCATGCGGCAATGCATGTGCTGAGCTGGCTGGATCGTTCCCCGTTTCGGCCGATGGCCATGGCCTGGTTCGCCTGCGGGACAGATCTTGGCTGCGGGCAGATGTCATATGCGGGTGTGAGCGTGAGGCTGCGATCAGCGTTGACGAAAGCGGCGTGGTTACGTGGATGATCGTCGGTATTGCCGACCAGGATGTTGAATACGATGCGGGAGAACAGTTCGCGTAGTGTGGCGGCCGGGTGGGTGAACGACTGGCGGATGTGATCGGCGAGGAGCGCGTAACTGCCGTAGCGGGCACCAGTGAACTCGTCTAGGCCGAGGATCGTCAGCGCCGACACGAAATGGCGCCTCTGTCCGTCCCCTGGCCGGTCGAACCGTTCTACAAGCAGCACATCTTTCCCGGCAGTGTGGATCAGCTGGGTAGGCGCGACGTTGAGCCCAGCGCGGCTGGCCAGTTCCATTGCCACCCCTTCGGCTTTCACCACTGGCCGGATGTCGGTCGTGGACGAGAACTTGGCGATCAGGCTCCGTCCGGCGTCTTCCAGTAGCACCTTCGGGCGGGCGCCACCGATTGACGTGCCGCGCGTGAGCGCCTCGGCCAGCGGCGGCGGGAGCACGCGTCCGGTTTCGATGTCGGTGGCAGCGGCCATCAGTTGATCAAGTGTGGCCGACGTGCTGGGCCGCGGTACGTATTTACTGGCGCTGGCCTGGAAGTCCAGTGCCCCGATCCGCTCGGAGCCCGATTCCAGCAGGTATGTCAGCAAGCTCAGCTCGCTGACATCGCTTGCGCTGGTCAGGTGGCCGGCATGCCTGGCCAGGATGACCCGCTGTCCCCACGAGTCTGGCCCGCAGTCACGCAGGCAGCCTGCGATTGTGAGTCCGCCAGGCGGCCGCAGCGTGCCCGGCACCAGCGGAAGCTCTGGTTCATACAGCGGAACTGCATCACTACGTCCTCTGTAGGAGCGGGCGTATGTGAACATGTGCACTGGCCCGTCAGCGTCAATACGGCCAGCCACGACCGGCTCGCTTGCCCCAGGCAGCCAGGTCCAGACGAATGCCGTCTGCGGGCTAGAAGTCGTCATCGGTACTTACTTGCCGGGGATAGACGTGCGCGGGCAGCAACGCCAGATGGTTACCTTCGCGGGCGGCCAGGTCCCGCAGATCGCCGGGCGGCAGCCCGTACAGTTCCACGCCAACGAGAGTCGCAAGCTCGAACATCACACCCACAGCGACCGTGGGCTCGCCCCGCTCGGCATTGCGCAACGTGACCTTGGAGACGCCGGCGCGCTCGCTCAGCTCAGCCTGTGTCCACCGGCGGAGCCGGCGACCCTCGGCGATCCTAAGGCCCAGTACGCGGGCGGCATCCAGCGTCTGGAGAGAATATGTATGACTGCGGCGCACCGGGGCCTCCTTTCCGCCGGAGACTGGTATAACACTTCTATCGGATGATAAGAACAGTATAACAAGTATCTACGTTCCTGACGCGAGCCAGCGCTCACGCAAAGGATGCCGATGAACGCCCGGCCTCTGTGCGGTTGCAGATGAGACCCTGGCGGCGGATTTTCGCGCCGGAGTCGCCTGGATGTAGAAGGCCGGACCGGGCCCAGCGATGCAGACAAGAGCGTTCGGCCAGTTCAGCAGGGTGAGAGCTTCTGAGTGATCGCCTCGGCGCGCCATGCGCCCAGCCCCGGTCGTATGCGTACCACGCAAGAGGCCACCCGTTGATCGCAACTGTTCGGTAACTGGTTACCCGACGTGACGTTGACCCCGATAGGTTCCGCGCGTGTAGCCGCCGATCTGTATTTTTCGAGAGAATATGGAGGGCCTGCTTCTGGCGCTCCGAATGGGTGATCTGCGAGCCGATTTGCGATCTCGGGCGGCCGCGGTACTGGGCGGTCGCCGCCCTGCGCGAGCGGCGCTGGCGAGATAGTCCCTGGCGGCGTGCTCTTGCGATGGCGTGGGCTCATGATGTCGGCCGGCCGTATCGGCGCCTACCGAATAACGCTGACTGGAGGGCGTACGCGGCAGTGAGGTTCATGAACTCATATGGTCAGGAGCGGAGAGTTCTCCGCGTTCACATCCACAGCAGCGCCACCTCATTAATGAACACGTAGGACCCATCGGGGCGTCGGCATGACGCCAGGTACTCGCCCAGGACCGGTGCGGCCTCCATCTCCTCGAGGCTCACGGTGTCGTCGAAGGCGCAGCGCTGGAGGAAACCTTCGGCGACGTCTCGGTCGCTGGTTCCCGTCTCGTAGGTGATCACCTGTTCACGGACGTCCATGCCTGCGGTGCGCAAGGAAGCCGCCACCATCTCGGCCGTGGTGAAAGGAGTCGCGTCACGCACCCCGGCCCGATAGGCGTCATAGAACGACAGGTAGTGCGAGCGGCCCGTCGCCTGAGCGACGACCCCCAGACCTTCTGGGGCCAGGGCCGATGCAAAACGCGCCATTGCGGCGTCGAGTTCGTCGGGCGGGAGGGCGTAGAGGGCATGGGTCGCCCAGACAACGTCATAGGGGCCGCAGGAGCCGGGAAGTTCCTGCAACGGCATCACCAGGTCGTTGCGTGGCATGAACGGAGGTGCGAGGGCAGCGCGAGCCGTGGCTACAGAGAAGGCTGAGGGGTCCAGAAGGTCGTACGCGACGCCAGGAAGCGATGCGACCGCGGTGAACCTCACGAGGGCCGTCGGGAACTTGCCGCTGCCGCAGGCGACATCGAGGAGCGACCATCCCGGGTGGGCGCGCTCACCGAGAAGCGCCGGCCAGTCAGCGGCGAGCGCGAGTTGGCGGTAGTCCTCCGTGGCGAGCGCGTAGAACTTCTCCATCTCGCGACGGCCCCACTCGCTCCAGTGTTCGAGGCTGCGCTGCGCCGTATCTCCTGAGTCCATGGTG
>PMOU01000068.1:0-1336 GCA_003161205.1 Actinomycetota bacterium
GTGTTTCTCGGCGCCCTTGTCCTAGGCGCCCTGCGGATGCGGCGGCGACCCGGCAAGCGATCGGCCAGGTAATTCCCCGCGGCCTCGACGCGGACAGGATCCTGATCGAAGCCACATAGGGCCGTCACGTTCGGGCGTCCGACTTTAGACGCCGACGGCGTGGCCAAAGGAGCTTGGCGCGGACGTAGGTCGCCGTGGCGCCGACGTGCGCATTCCTTCGTGATCCAGCGTCAATCATTCGGCTGTCCAGGCCATTGCTCCTATCATTCTGAACGGGCGGTGGTGGCTGCGTCCGCGCTGGCGTCATGCCGCCATCAGGGCAGGCCCAGGACCTTGCGTGCGTTTTCCTTGAAGATTCCCGGCAGGACCTCAGCGCGCAGGTCCAGGCGGGCGAAGTCATCCAGCCAGCGTTCCGGGGTGATCAGCGGATAGTCGCTGCCGAACAGGACCTTGCTAGCCAGCATGCCGCCGGCCGCCTTGACCAGCTCGGCCGGGAAGTACTTCGGTGACCAGCCGGACAGGTCGATGTAGACATTGGATTTGTGGACGGCCATCGAAATGGCCTCGGCCTGCCACGGCACGGACGGATGCGCGAGGATCACCGTCAGTCCGGGGAAGTCGGCGGCGACGTCGTCGAGCAAGATCGGATTGGAGTAGCGCAGCTTGATGCCGCGCCCGCCGGGCAGCCCGGCCCCGATCCCGTTCTGGCCGGTGTGGAACAGGGCCGGGACACCGAGCTCTTCGAGAGCGCCCCACAGCGGGCGGAATCGTTCATCCTCGGGCGAGAACGCCTGCAGGCTGGGGTGGAACTTGAAGCCTCGGACGCCGCAGGAGCGGACCAGTCGCCGCGCCTGATCTATCGCGTCCTGGCCCCGGTGCGGGTCCACCGACCCGAACGGGATAAGGACGTCGGCGTGCTCGGCCGCCTCGGCGGCGATGTCCTCGCTGGACAGCGCCGGACGGCCGGTGGCGGTGGTGGCGTCGATGGNNGCGGAAGCGGCCATCAGGTCGTCGTCCAGCGACAAGGTGCCGTGAGCGTCCTGCTCGACGTGGACGTGCATGTCGATGGCGACCAGGGCATCTGGATCGATGCGGGGCTCGTACTTCGTCATGACTGGCTCCTTCGGTCCGCGGGCGTGCCGTACAGCCGCCTGAGGTCGGGCTTGACGAGTTTCCCTGAGGCGGTGTGCGGCAGCTGGCCGGCGAAGACGACGCTCTTGGGGATCTTGTACCGGGCCAGCCGGCCGTCCAGGTGGGCGATCAGCTCCGCCTCGGTGACCGGCTGCCCGTCGCGCAGGACGACGATCGCGCGGCCGGCCTCCCCCCAGGTGGCGTC
>PMOU01000068.1:1397-10330 GCA_003161205.1 Actinomycetota bacterium
GCGAACGCCGCCTGGGTGGCGGCGGGCTGGCGCCAGTAGCCGGGACTCACATTGGGCCCCTGCACGAGCACTTCCCCCGGCTCCCCGGCGGCCACGTCCGCGAGGTCGGGCGTGACCACGCGGACGTCGGTGAAGAAGCAGGCGGTGCCAGCCGATCCTATCTTGCGGACACCGTCCGCGGCCCGCAGCATCGTCGCGCCGGGCGAGGCCTCGGTCAGCCCGTACCCCTGGACGATCATCAGCCCGCGGTCGAGGTAGGCCTGCAGCAGTGAGACCGGCAACGGCGCGCCGCCGCTCAGCGCNNTTTCGATCAGGCTGATCGCGCGGTCCGGGTCGAACTTGGCCTCGATCAGCGCGGTCCCGCCCTTGAGCAGGGTGGGGAACAGGACCTGGTTCAGTGCCGCGGTGTGGAACAACGGCGCGGTCACCAGGGCCACCTCGTCGCTGCGAATGTCGGTGTCCACCAGCAGGTTGTACACGTTCCAGATGATGTTCCCGTGGGTGAGCATGACGCCCTTGGGACGCCCGGTCGTGCCGGAGGTGTACTGGATCATGAACAGGTCATCGGGTCCGATCGGTTCGTCGACCGGTTCAGGACGCTCTGGCGGCATGGCGCCGTCGCCGCCCCGGCCCACCTCGTCGGCGGGGACGAGGGCGAGCGGCAGCCGCGCCAGCTCCGGCGCGCCCACCACCTGCTCGAACCCAGGTGCCCAGATCAGCAGGCTCGCGCCGCTGTCGGTCAGGAGGTACGCCGTCTCTGGCGGTGCCAGCCGCGTGTTGAGCGGGATGAACACGGCTCCCAGCTTCGCGGTCGCGAACATCAGCTCCACCAGCTCGATCGAGTTCAGGCCCAGGAAGGCCACCCGGTCTCCGCGGCTGACGCCGCGGGCCGCCAGGCCGCGCGCCAGCCGGGTGGTGTTCTCGGCCAGCTCCGCGTAGGTCCTGCTGCGGCCAGCCTGAATGAGGGCCACCTTGCCGGGTGTCATCCGAGCGCGCCTGGCCGGCCACGAGCCCAGTCCTTGATCTCGCATAGTCGTGTCTTTCTGGCTCGGGTGTCAGTCCAGGCCGAGCCGTGCCTTGTTGGCCATCAGCTCACGCAGGGCCAGGTCGCGGCGCGCCATCACATCGTTCTCGTCCCGCCCGGCGAACTCCTCCCGCACGCCCGCGACCAGGGTGGCGATCAGCTCGGGGGTCAGCTCAGGGCTACCCAGGTCGTCCCACCAGTCGACCATCGGCGGCCCGAGGTGGGCCAGCACGTGCTCCAGTCCGCCGCCTCCGCCGGACAGGTGCTGCGTCGCGAACGGTCCGAGCAGCGCCCAGCGCAGCCCGGGACCAGCCGAGATCGCGGTGTCGATGTCCTGCACCGAGACGACCCCCTCGCCCACCAGGTGGTAAGCCTCGCGCCACAGCGCCGCCTGCAGCCGGTTAGCCACGTGGCCGGGCAGTTCCCGGCGGATCCTGATCGGGCGCTTACCCAGGTGCCGGAACACCTCCAGGGCCGAGTCCACGGCCTCTTCCGAGGTCTGACGGCCGCCGACCACTTCCACCAGCGGGACCAGGTGCGGCGGGTTGAAGGGATGAGCCACGAGCACCCGCTCGGGGTGCTGGGCACAGGCGTCCTGGAACGTGCTGGGCAGCAGCCCGGACGAGCTGCTCGCGAGCAGGACGTCCGGGCGAGCCGCCTGGTCCAGCACGGTGAAGATCTGCCTTTTCACCTCCAGCCGTTCCGGGCCGTTCTCCAGGACCAGGTCGGCCGCCGCGGCCGCCTCGCCGATATCGGCGGTGAACAAGAGTCGCTCTTGGCGGTCAGCCTGGCCCAGCTCGTCCAGCCTGGCCGCCACCGTGTCGCGGAGCCTTGGCTCGGCGCCGGGCGCCGGATCGGCGGCGACCACGCCGAAACCGCGGCTGAGCGCGAGGGCCGCCCAGCTCGCTCCGATCGCGCCGGTGCCGACCACGGTGATCGTCCGGATGTCCGCCGCCTTGATCATGACCGCTGGCTCTCTTCCGCGCGCCGCCGGGCCAGCTCGGTGAAGGGGTCCAGCGAGGTCGGTACGGCGAGCGCGTCGCGGCTGGCGACTTCTTCCACTCGGCGGCCCTGCAGAATCCGTTTCACCGGCAGCTCCAGCTTCTTTCCGGTCAGGTTGCGCGGGATTACCGGCACGGCGAACACCTCGTCGGGAATGTGCCGCGGCGACAGGGAGGTGCGCAGCGCGGTGGCGATAACCCGCCGCATGGCCTCATCCAGGCGCGCCCCCGGTTCCAGGGCGACGAACAGCAGCAGCTCGCCGTTACCGCCGTGCGGGTCTTCGAGGTGTACGACGAGGCTGTCGGCGATCCCGTCCAGCTCTTCCACCACGCTGTAGAACTCGGCCGTGCCGAGCCGCACGCCGCCGCGGTTGAGCGTCGCGTCGGAGCGCCCGGCCACGTGGCAGCTTCCGTTCTCGTGGAAGACGATCCAGTCGCCGTGCCGCCAGATCCCGGGATACCGATCGAAGTACGTCGCCCGCAGCCGTTGCCCGTCTTCATCGCCCCAGAACGCCACCGGCATCGACGGCATCGGCGAGGTGATCACCAGCTCGCCGAGCTCGCCGGTGACCTCGCGGCCCGCCTCGTCGAACGCGTGCACGTCCGCACCGAGGCAGCGGCCGGAGATCTCGCCCGCCCAGACGGGCAGCAGCGGGTTGTTCTGGACCAGACCCGAGCAGACGTCGGTCCCGCCGCTGCCGACGTTGAGCTGGACGCCCGGCCCGAGCTGGTCGCAGACCCATGCGTAGCCTTCCGCGGGCAGCGGCGCGCCAGCCGAGCCGACGATGCGGACGGCGAGGTCGTGGTCGGCGCGCAGGTCCAGGCCCGCCTTGCGGCAGGCCATAATGAAACCGGGGCTGGCGCCCATGACGGTGGCTCTGGTCTCCGCGGCCAGCCGCCACTGCCAGGCCAGGTCCGGGTACATCGGGTTGCCGTCGACCATCACGATCGAGGAGCCCACGAGCAGCGACGAGACCAGTGCGTTCCACATCATCCAGGACGTCGTGGAGAACCACAGCATCCTGTCCGCGGGACCCATGTCCCAGGAGAACGCGTGATTCTTCAGGTGCTCGAGCAGGATGCCGCCGTGCCCGTGCACGATCGCCTTTGGCCGGCCGGTCGTCCCGGACGAGAACAGCACGAGCAGCGGATGGCCGAACGGAACGGCCTCGAACTCCAGCGGACCCGGACTGGCGTCGGCCAGCAGGTCCGGCCAGGACAGCGTGTCCTCGGCCTGCCAGGGACCATAGCGGACATCCAGCACGTGCCGCACACCCGGCAGCCCGGCGCGGACCTGCCGGATCTGCTCCCGCCGGTCGACGTCCTTATTCCCGTAGCGGTAGCCGCCCGCGACCAGGAGCACGGCCGGCTCGATCTGGCCGAACCGGTCGATCACGCTGCGCGGCCCGAGCTCCGTCGCGCAGCTGGCCCAGATGGCGCCCAGGCTCGCGGTGGCCAGGAAGGCGACCAGGGTCTCAGGGATGTTCGGCAGGTAGCCCGCGACCCGGTCGCCCCGGCCGACGCCCAGCCCGGCCAGGACGGCCCGCGCCCGGGCCACCTGATCGCGGAGCTGGCCGGCGGTGAGGTCGAGGTCCGGCCGGGTCTGCGACCGCCCCAGCACCATGACCCGGTCCGTGTCGGCGGTGCGCAGCGCGTGCTCCGCGTAGTTGATCCGGGCTCCGGGGAACCATTGCGTGCCCGGCATGGTCCGGTCCGCCAGCACGCAGGAGTAAGGGGCATGGCTGGTCACGCCGAAGTACTCCCATACCGCGGACCAGAAGCCGTCCAGGTCGGCGACCGACCAGCGCCACAGCTGATCGTGAGTGGTCAGCTCGACATCGCGATGCTTACCCAGCCACGCCATGAACTGCCCCGCCCGCGACCGTTCGCCGGCGTCGGCCGGCGGGCTCCACACCAGGTCGCCCTGCTTGGTCGCGGCGGCGCGGGCGTTCATCACTCGCCCACCCGGGGAGCCCGGCCGTCCAGGAAATCCCGCATCCGGGACTTGGCGTCATCGGTGCCCTGCGCGATCGCGGCCATCAGCGCTTCCATGACGAAGCCCTCCGCCGGATTGGACTGCGCGATCCTCGGCAAGACCTGCAGGACCGCGAGGTTGGTCTGCGGCGCGTTGGCCGCCACCTTGGCCGCCAGGTCCAGGGCGGTCTCGCGCGCGGCGCCCGCCGGGACGACGTACTGCGAGAACCCCCGGGCGGCGCCTTCGGCGGCGGGATAGCGGCGGCCGGTCAGCATCATGTCCGTCACCACCGCCACGCCCACCAGCCGCGACAAGCGGACCGAGCCGCCGCCGCCAACGAATAGACCGCGCTGGCCTTCCGGCAGGGCATAAAACGCTGATTCCTCCGCCACCCGGATATGCGCCGCGGCGGCAAGCTCGAGGCCCCCGCCAATGACCGCGCCCTTGAGCGCCGCGATGACCGGCACGCTCCCGTTCTCGATGAGATCAAAGACGCGATGCCACATCCGCGAGTGCGCGACACCCGCCAGCGTGTCACGCTCCGCCATCTCGGCGAGGTCCAGGCCGGCGCAGAAATGATCGCCGTCAGCGTCGATGACCACCGCGTGCACACGCGGCTCGAGGTTAAGGAAGAACCGCTCGATGCCCAGGATGGTCTCGTCGCTCAGCGCATTGCGCTTGCCAGGGCGCGCCAGCGTCAGCACGGCGACCGACCCGGCGGTCTGCGCGCGAAGCGTTCCCGGCAGCGCGCTATCACGCTGGTCGGCCCTCACGGCGCCATCCTTGCCGATGTCAGCTGCGGATTGTCATTCCCGCCGATTGGCCCGTTCATCACTACTATCTCGTCTCCCAGCTGCGGTCGGATCAGATGACGCCTTCGGCAGCCAGTTCGGCTCGTCGAGCCACCGGGCACTCCAGCAGCTGCCTTTCGGTGTCGACTCACGGCTGGGCGGTGGCTTGAACCTCCTCGTGCGGCGCCAGCCAGCCGAGCCGGAGGCTGGACATATTGACAGGAATCCTGTTGGTCAAATTCTGATGACCGACAGGATTCCTGTCAATACTCTGCTATAACTTATTCGAAGGAATATTGAGTCTGTCGGCGCGGGGCAGGCGCGCTCGCGCGAAGCGAGGAGGGGGCGCCAGGGGGACATGACTCTCGGAACCGAGCCGGATGACACGTTCAGCGCCGTAGCCGGATTGGTGCGGCCGTCGCTGCTGTACATGGTCAAGCAACTCGAGCTTGCCGTCCGAGCCCGGCTGGATGACATCCTCAAGGACGCGGGCATCACGGCGCTGCAGTACACGGCACTGACAGTCCTAGATCACCACGACGGACTGTCCCCCGCACAGCTGGCACGAGACTCCTTCGTCACCCCCCAGTCGACCGCGGACCTGGTGGCAAACCTAGAGCGGAGGAACCTCGTCCGCCGGGACCGGAACCCGGCCAACCGCCGCGAGCTCGTGGTCACCCTCACGGCCTCGGGCCGCAGGCTCCTCGTCCGCTACGCCAAGGCAGTCGCCGCCCTGGAAAAGGACATGACGTCCGGAATTGACCCAGATGACGTGGAGATCTTCCGTTCCCATCTCGACTCGTGCCGTGCGGCGCTTAACCGCAGGTAGTCCTCGTACCGCTGCTCGGCCAGCGGGATCGCCTGCCGGTACCAGGCCTCCCATTTGCCGGCCTTATCTCCGGCGACCAGTGTCTGATCATCGAGCCGCGCCTGGGGGATCGGGGTGCTGGCGGATGATCTCGACGAGCAGAACCCAGGCGTTGTAGACGGCCCCTAGGAAAGCTGTGAGAGTTCCCGCAAGCATGAAGTACAGCCCGTAGCCGTACCGGATGGTAAGCGTGGTGCCGCCGGCGAGGAACAGCAGGGCAGGTAGCTGGACGTTGGCTATCCGGGACACGAACCACCAGGCGGGATCGGCTGGATCGTCGGGGCCATGACGCAGCTGGACGGTCAGCACGGCGAGTGACATCAGGCCGGCGCAGGTGATGACCTCGATGCCGAGGGCTTCGGAGGTTTGCGGGGCGAGCGCGAGGCTGGAGACGGCGACGACGAGCAGCAGCAGGGACAGGGTTTCGGCGGCGCGGGCGGGCAGTTTGGGGAAGGAGAGGATTTGCTTCAGGTTGATCGAGACGGCAACGAAGAGCAAGCCGGTAAGGGCGGCGGCAGCTCCCACCTCAGCGACAAAGAAGTTCTGCCACGGGGCGGTGGCGTACGCGTTCACCATGGCGGTTCTTGGCCGCTGGTGGGGTAGCTGACGGCCTGGATAACCGCGGCCTCCTCGTCGTCGGCAGGGTCAGGTGGTCACCGCGCCGGGTGGCCGGCGGGTCCAGGGCCGGGGGGCAGCGGTGGCCCGACGACGGTCGTGGCGTGGCGGGCGTTGATGACCGTGAGCGCGTCGAGGTCGAGGGGGTGGGCGTGCATGACGGGAGCGGCCTCGTCGAAAAACGGCTTCATGCCGCCGGGCACGAACGTAAGCAGCATGGTCGAGGCTGTCTCCGCGGCGTTGGTCCAGGTGTGTGCGGTGCCGCGAGGAACGAACAGGAAGCTGCCCGGTTCGGCGATGACCTCGGAGCTGGCCACGGCAAACCGGAACGCTCCTGCGAGCACGTAGAAACATTCCTCGACGGCCGCGTGGACATGCAGGGGCGCCCCGGCGTGGTTCGGCTGGACGGTGAGCTCGAACTGATCGAAGGCGCCGGTGGTCGCCTGGGTGGCCTTCCATATGAGCAGTTCAGTGGGGCTGAACTGCAGGGCGTCGCCCTCGCCGGCCGGGGTGACGATAGGAAGGACGGACATCAAGATGCCTCTCTTTTCGGGATCCGGGGAAGCTCGAGCGCGGATTGGTCCCATCCCGCCAGGGCGGTGGTACGGGCGTAGGTGCTGGTGAAAAACTCCAGCGCAGCCGCGTCCGGGTCGGTGCGGGCGAGGAGCTCGTCCCACGGCAGGACGAACTCGCCAGCACCGGGCACCCACCGGGCCTGCTGCGGATCGGGCCGTATCGTCTCCACCCCGGCCGGGGCGGGAGACAAGTAGGCGTAGAGCACGGCGTGAGGAGAGGCGGAGCTACCCGGCCAGAAACCGATCGCGAAGTTCTCCTGATCCTCGCCGAAAGCCTGGATCACCCCGGAACCCGGCCGCGCAGGCGCAGGCCGGCCGCTGAAGCGGGTGTGGTTCAGGTCGAATCCGCCCCAGCTGACCTGGCCTGACCGCGCGTACCAATGGCGCGGGTGCCGCCGCTGTGATCAGCCCGGCAGTACCGCCTCGACCAGCCAGCCGCCGTGCCGGGTCGGCCCGGCACGCCGCTGACCGCCCAGCTCGTGTATGCGTTCGCGCAGGCCGGCCAGCCCGCGGCCGGTGCCGGACAGGTTCGGCCGCTCCTGCACCGAGCGGTCGTTCTCCACGCGGATGGTCAGGCCCCTCCCGGAGCCGCTGACCAGCACCCGGACGGCCGCACCAGGGGCGTGGCGCAGCGCATTGGTGAGGCTTTCCTGGACCACCCGGAAGGCGACGTGCGCCGCCGTGACGGCCACGCCGTCTCGGTCTCCTTCGAACCGGCAGGATACGTCCAGCCCGTTGCGGGCGGCTCTGGTCACGATCTCCTCGATCATGGTCAGGTCGGGTCCGCCGACCTCCGTGCCCTCGAGCAGCTCCACCAGCCGGTGCAGGTCTTCCCGGCCTTGCCGGGCGGATTCGGCGATGGCGGTGAAGGCCTGCCGGGCCCGGTCCGGGTCGTGGTCGACGAGACGTTGCCCGGCGGCGGCCTGGATGACCATGACGCTGATCGCGTGGCCGACGATGTCGTGCAGTTACTCGCGGGCCGCGGAGGTAATGCAGCCGGCCGCAAGAGGAATGCCGCTCCAAGTGCGTGTGCAGCTAGGAGGCGTACACCCGCCCCTGCTCGAGGACCTCGGCGAGCGGGTCGGCTCAGCTTCCTGATCCGCGCTCGGGACCGCATGTTCTGCGTAGCCTTCGACGCTGCTCCTGGGGCCTATGGGCCTGAGCCGGCTTGAAGCCTGCCGGCTGTCGGAGGGGTACGTTAGCATCGGTTTCATGAGCCATCTGCCGATATCCGGGGAGCAGCCGGTCGTGCCGCTGCCGGATCGCGAGCCTGCGGCAATCCGTGCGGCCGTGGCGCGTCTGGACCCGGCGGCTCTGGCGAGGTTCGAGGCCGACTGGACGGCGGCGACTGCACGCGCGCGGGATGAGTACAGCCTGCTTCCAGCCCGGTACTTCGTCGAGCACTGGTTTAACTGGGTTGCCGTAGCACGATGGCCGGAACTCGCGGCGCGGTTGCGTGCCTGCGAGCGCATCGTGGCCGAGTCGCCGGACCGTGCGGAGCGCCGGGCGGCTGCAGCAGAGATTAGCCAGATCCTGCGGCAGGCCGAGACCATCAGTGCATGAGCCACTGGACGTGGGAGTACGTCCCGGACGCGGCCAGTGTCGTGGGCGGGCTCACCCCGGCTCAGATTGACCAGGTGGAAGGCCTCGCGGCGCGGATCGCCGACGCTGTAGCGGTACGTCGGATCGGCACCCCCTTCGACGTGGTCGAAGCGGTGTCCAACGTGAAGAGCTACGGTGAGGGCCCTGTGATGATCTGGTTCCTCGAGGATTACCGGGACGCTGTCGTCCTCGTGGTGCGGGTCCAGCACTTCGAGTTGCCTGATCCCGCCGGCTGACCGCAGCGGCGCGGGCGCTATGACCCAAGCCACTGCCCGGTGAGCCCGCCCGGTCAGTCGGCGGTGCCGCGCATAGCCGTCAGCAGCCCGTCGACAGGATGTGGTTGCCGCTGCCATCGACCAGCAGGTACCTGCCGTCGGCCGACAGCCGGGCGTCGATGTCAGCGCCGCCGCCCGTGATCGGCGTGCTGCCGATCAGGGTCAGGGAGCCGTCCGGGTTGACGGCGTAGCTGGAGATGTTGCCCG
>PMOU01000068.1:10344-10832 GCA_003161205.1 Actinomycetota bacterium
AACAGCTCCGCGGGCCGGGCCGGCGAGGTTGCGCCGGTCGGCGGGGGAGTCGGCGCGCTGCAGCAGGCCGGCGGTGACGAGCCGGTCGCAGGCGCGGGTGGCGTTGGAGGGGTGGACGCCCAGCGCCAGGGCGAGGGTGCTGAGGTTGAGGCTGGCGTCTTCGCTGATCAGGATCAGGACGCGCAGCTGGGGAAGTGTGACGCGGTCTTCTACCTCGGCGACGGACTGGGCGGTGATCCCGGCNNAGCGCGTGCGCGGCCTGCATCACCGCGTCGACCTGCTCGGCCGTGGCCGGTGACCGCGGCCGGCCTGCTTCCCGTGTGGTCATGGCCACGAGTGTGGTCCTTTTCTTGCGCAGGCGCAATCGTTGCCCGCAGCGATAGCTTCCATGGGCGCGCAGCGGCATGTTCTACGGCACGCCATGGCGCCCCGCTTACCGCTGCCTGGTCAGGTACCGGGGTGCGAGGCGCCGGGCCAGCCGGTCGGCC
>PMOU01000313.1 GCA_003161205.1 Actinomycetota bacterium
ACGCCCGATCTGGTGGTCCTGCTGTACCGCGCCGACTGGACGCGGCTGAGCCTCGCCGCCGAGGTAAAACGCACCGTCGACCTTGACCTGTCCGCGCTGCGATCCGAGCCGGACGTGCCCCGGGCCAGGTCCGGGAACGAGTGGGAAACAGCTACCGAGCTGCAGGGGACCGAGACGACCCGGTCCACGCTGCTGGTGGCGCCGGGCCGGCGCTACCGGTACCAGGGCGAGGGCTTCATCGACGGCAGCAACGGGGAGCGGAGCTGGCACGAGGTCGAAGGTGACGGCGCCTGGGTGGCCTCGCTGACTGGCGATCCCAACGGATCCGGACCGCCGTTGGCGACCCTGCTGCGCCCGTCGTGGCTGCTCAGCGGCTACACGCTGGAGATCCTTGGACCGGCGACAACCCTCGGGCGAGAAGGGTTGCGGGTGGTGGCGACGCCGTGGCCGGGCATCAGGGACGCCGTGACGCGGTGGCATCAGCCGGTGTACCCGGTTGAGGTCACCGTGGACGCCGAGCTGGGTATCTTGCTGCGCCACGAGGAGATATTCCAGGACCAGCCGCTGAGCCTGACCGAACTGGTGAGCCTGAGCTTCGATCCGGCGCAGGCAGGCGACGACGCGCAGTTCCAGCCGCCGTCCGGCTGGGCGGCGGCCGAGAAGAACGCGAAGCCCACGCCCCCTGATGTTCTTGACTCGGACCTGGTCAAGCTCACGATGGTCCTGATGGGCGGGGGCCTGGGCGCGCTGGTCAAACCTTCGTCGTCTGACCCCTTCGGGCAGGCCACGCGGGAGGAGCCCGGGACGGCGATGCCGGAGGACGAGCCCTTCCCCCCCGGAACCTTGCCGGTCAGCGACGAGGTGCTGCACCTGCTGCACGCTGGTCAGGACCGTCAGGAGCTGGGGATCGAGGCGACGCTGCACTGCTGGCAAGACATCACCGCGCTGCTCGCGCGGGCGCCGGATCGGGTCCGGCGAGCGGGGCTCGGCCGGATCGGCTCTTTCCTGGACGCGGCGGGCCAGCGGATACCCGCCGAGCACACGGTCACCCGCCTGCGCATCGCCGGTCCGGACCGGTACCGGATCGACGAGGTGGCCGGCCCGAACGCGCGGGCTCGCCCCGTCACGACTGTCTGCGACGGGGAGCGGTGCTGGAACATTTTCGCTGACAAGGCGACGGTCGGGGCCGCGGCCCCGCCGCGGGGTGAGATCGCGAACCTGCTCGACCCGTCCTGGCTGCTGGAAGCCCGGCTGACCGGCGGGACCGAGACCGTGATCGCGGGCCGGCGCGGCTATCGTCTCGCCGTCGCCCCTGATTACCCGCACCGGATCCCCATGTACTCACCGGACGAGGTGGTCGTGGACGCCGAGCTCGGCGTCCTGCTGGGCTGCATAACGCATCTGGGGCCGCGGACGCTGATGCGGTACGAACTGCGGGACGTCACCGCCTACGCCGGTGAACCCGGCGATTTCCAGCCCGACCTGCCGCCCGGCATACGGGTAATCGAGAAAGATCCTGACGACGGTGTCCCCCCGGTGCCGGCCAGCACGCCATCCGCGCTGGCTGGCTTCCTCGCCCGGCAGGCGGCCAAAGAGGCGCGGTCGGCGGCCCAAGGATTTGTCGATTTCATCCGGGGCGGGGACGCGCGCTGACCGGCCTGCTCACCGCAGGACAACGCTGACGATCTTGCCGGGGACGATGACGAGGCGGGCCACGTCGTCCTTCGGGTAGCCGGGATGACGGGCCAGCAGGCCGGCAATCTCGTCCTGGCTGGCTCCGGCCGGGACCTCGACGGTGAAGCGAACCTTGCCGTTGACCTGGACGGGCAGCGTAGTGGTGTCCTCGGTGGCCAGCGCGGGGTCGGGTTCCGGGAACGGCTCGTAGGCCAGAGACGCGGCGTGGCCGAGGCGCAGCCACAGTTCCTCGGCGACGTGCGGGGCCAGCGGCGCCACCATCAGCACCAGCGGCTCGGCCAGGGCGCACGGGACGGCGGGCAGCCGGGAGGCGTGCGCGGTCAGCGTGATGATCCGCGCAATCGCGGTGTTGAACCGCAGCACAGCGAAGTCCTCCCGCACCGCGGCGATGGTGCGGTGCAGCAAGCGTGCGGTGGCGATGTCCAGCGCCGCGGCCGCGGTGATGTCCGGGGACGGTGCCGCGGTGACCCGGGTCTCCCCCGTCCCCTCGTCGATGATCAGCCGCCACAGCCGCTGCAAGAACCGGTGCATGCCAACGATGTCATCGGTATGCCACGGGCGGTCGCCGTCCAGCGGGCCCATCGCCATCTCGTACAGCCGCAGCGTGTCCGCGCCGTAGGCGTCGTAGATGTCGTCCGGGCTGATGCCGTTCTTCAGGCTCTTGCCCATTTTCCCGGCCCGCCGGGTGACCGGCTGGCCGTCGTGCATCCAGCCGTCCGCATCTTTGGTCACCTCGGCGGCCGGCACGTACATGCCGCGGGTATCGGTGAACGCGTCGGCCAGGATATATCCCTGGTTCAAGAGCCGGCCGAACGGTTCGGTGGTGCTCGTGACGCCGTAGTCGTACAGAACCTTGTGCCAGAACCTCGCGTACAGCAGGTGCAGGACGGCATGCTCGACGCCGCCGACGTACAGGTCGACGCCGCGCGGCCGCATCCAGTAGCGCTCGATGTCCCGGCCGGCGAGCGCCGTGTCGTTGCGCGGCTCCAGGTAGCGCAGGTAGTACCAGCAGGAGCCCGCCCACTGCGGCATGACGTTCAGCTCGCGCCGGTAGCGCTTCGGGCCCTCACCCAGATCCAGCGTGACGTCCGCCCAGCCGGGCGCCCGGGCCAGGGCCGGCACCGGGTCGCTGGCGTCGTCATGGCGCACCGGCCGGAAATCCGTCATCTCCGGCAGCGTCACGGGCAGCAGTTCCTCGGGCAGCGCCCGCGGGCGGCCGGTGTCGTCGTACACGATGGGGAACGGCTCGCCCCAGTACCGCTGCCGGGAGAAGAGCCAGTCCCTCAGGTGGTACGGGCCGCCGCTCGGGCCGATCCAGTTCCGCTGCAGGCGCTTGACGTTCTCCGGCCAGTCCACGTCGTCCAGGTCGGCCAGCAGCCGCTCGGCGAACGCGGTGATGCGCAGCATCCACTGCCGCAGCGGCCTGCGATACACCAGATAGTTACCGACCGCGCTGCGGCCTTCCGCCGTCACCTCCTCATCGGCGAGCACGGTGCCCAGCCCCGGGCACCAGTTGACGACCACCTCGGCCAGGTACGCCAGCCGGTAACCGTCGATGACATCGCGCTGCTCCAGGGCGGACAGGTCGGACCAGGCCCGGCCATCCGGCGTCGGGCGGTCCCCGGCTTCGAATTGCGCGGTCAGCTCGCTGACCGGCCGCGCCCGGCCCGCCGCCGGGTCGTACCAGCTGCCGAAGATCCGCAGGAAGATCCACTGCGTCCAGCGGTAGTAGGACGGATCGCTGGTCAGGATCTCGCGCCTGCGGTCGTGCGCCAGCCCCAGCCGCCTCAGCTGCCGCCGCATGACCGCCGCGTTCTGGCGTACGGTGACGGCCGGATGCTGGCCAGTGTCGATCGCGTACTGCTCGGCCGGCAGTCCGAAGGTGTCAAAGCCGAAGGGATGCAGCACGTGATGGCCGGTCATGCGCAGGTAACGGCCGAACACATCCGTGCCGATGTAGCCCAGCGGATGACCGACGTGCAGTCCGATGCCGCTGGGATAGGGAAACATGTCGAGCAGGTAGAACGTGGGCCGCCCGGCCGTGCGGGCAAAGCCGTCCGAGAGCGGGCCGGCTGGGTTCGGGGAATGGAACGTCCCCTCGCG
>PMOU01000622.1 GCA_003161205.1 Actinomycetota bacterium
AGGTTCGGACCGCGCATCCTGAAGTGCCGTGGCGAGTGATCACCGACATGCGCAATAGGGTGAGCCACGGCTACTTCGATATCGATCTCGACGTCGTGTGGAACACAGTCACGCGCGACCTGCCGAAACTCCAGGAATCTGTCACCAGGATCCTTGCCGAGCTTGACTCGGAAGCAGAAGACTCGCGGTGAGCAGCCTTCCGGCTCGGCGTTGGCCGATGGGGACATTGCGCCCGTCGACTTGACGAGCACCGAGTATGCGTGGATGGCCGACCTGGTGAATTTGTACAAGAGCCTCCGCTGGGAACCACTGATGCCTCGGATTTCGCTATCGCCGAACCGCTCGGCGCTAACCGACGTGGCGGGGTTGGACCGCCGTCACCCCACGGCGGTCCAGCCGAGCACGCGGATGCGCTGACCCTTCCGCCCTGAAGTCCGTAAACGGCAGCGCTCTTCGCAGTTGCGTAGCGCGACAAACGGAGCATTGTTATTGGTTCGAACAATTACAGATCGCCGAATCGGCGCGCAAGAAGATCGATCAGTTGTGGAAGAGAAGGCACACGCAGATCGTCCGGTTCGGCGTAGCCAACGGCTCTGCAGAACCCTCCGCGACCCGGCATTCCATCAATTGGGCCAGAGATAAAGGGAGCGGTCTGTGGAACCGTCACCCCTGTGTCTGCGCTCGCGCATATCGCCTGCGGACTTCCGGTTATCTCCTCTTGCGGTAAGCGCTGGGGTCGCAGGTGTGGACGGCGGCCGGGTCCCACAGGAGGCGGTAGTTGTAGGATGCGCAGTCGCGGAAGGTGGCCACGCTGATCTTGCCGGCCGACCTTTCCAGCACGCCCTTCGACGGGCCGTCCGAACCGATCCCGGCGCGGTGGACCATCCATTCGATGTCCATGGCGTCTTCGGCGAGGTACCGCATGACGGCTTCGTTGTCCTCGTGCTGGCCCGCGTACCCGCGGGCGACAGTATGCCTGATCGTCCACAGGGGCAGCGGCAGCCTGCGGTCCGGTGGCGCGCTGAGCCCGCCCGCCTGGTAGAGGAACCGGGTGACGCCGTGGCGTCGCATAGCCGGGACGAGCTCGCGGACGAACGCGGTGTTGATCTTCCGCTGTTTCTGCATCCGCGCGTCTCCGAGCATGGACACCACGGCGTCCACGCCATCGACGAGGCCGTCCAGGTCGGGTACCTCGGTGATAGATCCCTGGCGGATCTCGAGGTTCGGGCTGCCGACGGGGAGCTTGCCCGGGTTCCGCACTAGGGCTCTGACCCGGTGGCCGTCCCGCAGGGCAGCCGAGGTGAAGTGTTTCCCGGTCTGCCCGGTCGCGCCGAATACCAGGAACGTCTTGTGGGGTTCGCCTGTTTCCTCGCGCAGGTTGGGTGCTGGCCGATCGCTGCTGATGCGCATGGACGTTGGGCTCCTTCGCTGATGCTTAACGCTGGTTTCTCCTGTTAGTGGCAGATGCCCTCGACCTCTGCAAACACTGGGCCTCGACCCGTTCTCCTCATCGGATCATGGTGTTCGGGGATTGCCGGGCACGCCGGCTGACGCTGATGCGGGGCTCCGGCGCGACGCCCTGGTGATGGCCGCGGGCTTAGACGGTGACCACGAGCTTGGTCGCTGAGACGCCGTCGCGCAGCTGATGCAGGGCGGCGGGGATGCTGGCGAGCCCGTCACCGACGACGGACGCGTCCGGCGCGGCCCGGTAGGCGCCGGCGGCGAGGGCGGCCGGGAGGAAGCCGGCGTAGATCGCCGGCCCTACCTCGTTGTCCTTCAGGGTGCTGCCCCAGACGGTGCTTACCTGGACGCCGAGCCGCCTGGCGCGCCGGGCGCGGAGCTGGGTGAGCGGTCCGGGCCGGGCCGACGCGACGCGNNGAAGTTATGCGGCGACGCGGTCGCCACTACCCGGTAGCCGGCGTTCCTGGCGAGCTGGATCGCGTTGCTCCCGACGCTCGTCGAGCCGCCCCAGACGAGCACCGTCTCCGCCCGGTCGGCGGGGCCGGCGCCGGGCAGCGTCAGCGCGAGCTGGTCTTCCTGGAACAGGCCGCTCGCCGCGGTCGACAGCGCCAGCGGCAGCACCGACGCCTGCTCGAAGGACAGCGACCCGGGAATGGGAGCGACCATGTGCTGCATGAGCACGACGTAATGCTGGAAGGCGCCCTCGGCCGGGCGGTTCTGCGACTTCTCGACGCCCAGCGCGTGCCCGGCAACGCGGTCACCCGGCTGGAGCCGGGTCACGCCCGGGCCGACCTCGACCACCTCTCCGGCGACGTCCGAGCCCACGACGGCCGGGAACGTCAGCCAGGGCAGGACTATCCGGTACAGAAATCCTGACAGGCCGTCGACCGGGTTGACGGCCAGGGCCCGCGCCCGGACCACGATCTGCTCCGAGCCCGGCGGCGTGTAGGGGGCGGGGGACACCTCGAAGCGCCCGCCCCGCTTCGGCAGCCACAGCGCGGTGTTCTGGTAGGGCATCTTCGGTCTCCCTCGAGCGATCGCCAGCTCACCTGACCGGCGAGCGGACTAGACACTGCCTAATATATAGGCAATGTCTAGTCTCGGGTACGATGGGGCCGTGCCCGATCGCCCTTTCCACCACGGCAACCTTCGCGCCGTGTTGCTTGACCAGGCGGAGGAAGTACTCCGCGAGCGCGGGATCGACGCGCTGTCCCTGCGGGAGCTGGCCCGGGCGGCAGGCGTCAGCCACGGCGCCCCGCGCAGCCATTTCATCGACCGCAACGCCCTGCTCGACACGCTGGCGGAACGGGGCTTCGTCCGCCTCGCGGACGAGGTCCGCCAGGCGGCGTCGCAGGCACCAGAGAACTACGCTGCCGTACTGCACGCGGCGGGGGCGGCCTACCTCGCATTCGCGCTGCGGGAGCCGGCGCTGCACGACCTCATGTTCGCCGCGAAGGCAGGCGCCCCCTCCCAGGCGGTCAGCGCCGCGGCGGAGCGCCTGTTCGCCACCCTGGCCGGCGTCATGAGCACCGGCGTCGAGGCGGGCGCGTACGACGCCCGCGACGTCGGCCGGCTAACGCTGCTGCTGGGCACCACCATTCAGGGCATCTCAGCGTTCATCGCGTCCCGCCGGATCACCACCCCCCAGGGCGAGGCGCTCCTCGACGACGCGATCACGCTTTTCATCGCCGGGGCCTCGGCACTCGCGATACCCCCCGCGCCGACGCAATGAAAAATGCCCGAGTTCACCGCGCCTCCCCGACCGCAGAAACCCGCACGCAAATCATGGCAAAGCGACTCCGCGACCGCAGGACACCCGACGGCTTTACAGGGCCAGCGAATCAGCCGGCCTCGGCAGGATCTAACGATGAGGCCAAGCGCAGATCAATCAGATATGCGTGTCGCCCCGAGTCCCGGGTGGCGGCTTTCTTGCCACGCTTAACGGCGAATCTCGCGTGGTATGTGGTGACGCTCCGTAGTTGACGTCAGGCGCTCGCTGTGGTGGTCGTGGACCGGATCGTGGACCGAGCCATCCGTGCATACAGTGCAATGAGGCCATCGGTCGCACGGCTCCGTGGTATCCGTGCAGGTAGAGCGTCGGGAGCGCCGGGCCGTAGTTCTCATAATCCGCCGGTCGTGGTTCGAGCCCCACCCGCCCCACCTGAAGTTTTATGGGTCGTAAGGCAATGACCGTGGCCCAGTTGCACGACCAGTACGTGTCGACAGCAGGGTGAAGACGTGTACACAGGGAAAGCAACCTCGGGCTATCCGCCGGACCATCAAACCCGCCCTCGGATCCACACAGGTCCGCGTGCGCTTCGCCGATGACCAGACGCCGCACGAACGGATCGCCGCTATTGGCGACGAGGTGATGGCGCAGCGCCGGGCGACAGGGCGCCCGGCGCTCAGCCGGATGCTGGCGGCCGAATCGGCAAACGAGGCCCGGATGGTATCCTCGAGCACCCTAGCCCAGCGACGAACGCGAGCAGCGCAAGATCACGGGATCGGCAGCCGGGGCGCACGTTTCCTGGCTAGCCAGGCCCCCAGCTCGGCGGCGCCAGAAGGCAGTTCCGACGTGCTTCCCCAGGTCGCGACCAATCGGACGGCTGACGTTCGGTGCAAGCTGCCAGCGGTAGTGAAGGCGCCGGGGACGATGCCGTAGGACTAGCCGGCTTTTAGTCGATTTGCCAGCCCAGCCCGTAGCGTCCGTAAGGATCGCTGTGTTCAGGGGATCGGACCGCGACGCTGTCCAACAATTGTTGTACGATAATGCTATGAGCGTCGGATTCCGCCCCACTGATGAAGATCTTCGTGTAATCGAGGCTAACCGCCGCGAGGATGAGAAGACCAGCGATGTCATCCGCCGTGCGCTGCGGCTCCTAGATCGCGAGGCCTGGGAAGAGCGCGCCCGTGCTGACATGCATCGGCTGCGGAGTGAGGACCTGTCCGCCGATGCGGACGCGTGGGATTACGACGCCGACGGGAACATCCGGATCGCGGGCACCGGTCTCCTGGTTCCGGCGCGCCCGGCTGATCGCGCATGATCCGCGGCGCGGTCTACCCGGTAGATCTGGGCGATGCCAAACGCGGTCATGAGCAGCGGGGCCGGCGTCTCGGACTGGTCATCAGCATCGAGCAGAACGCCTGGTCCACGGTGACCATCCTCCCGACCTCGACCAGCGCCCAGCCTGCCGTCTTCAGACCCGAGGTCGTCATCGCGGGGCGGGACACCAAGATCTTGATCGACCAGCTCCGCGCCATCGACACCGGCTATGTCGCCGGCGAACTCGTGGACTACCTGTCACGCGATGACATGGCACACGTTGAGCACAGCCTGTCACGTTACCTTGGCCTGGTGCGCTGATAATCAGCCTGGTCGCCGGATGCGAGCAGATGAAAGATCGTGCGCTGCACCGTCCACCGCAGCGGCTGCGGCAAGGCCTCGATCTGCTGCCAGGACGAGCCCGGGAAGCGGACGAGGCGATCACTTACGTGTATTCCCCCATGCCTCGGCGAGCTCCTCGCGGGTGAACATGGTCGCGTCATCGCCCGGGCCGGGGTCGGGCTGAATGAGAGCCATGGCGGCGCCTCGTCCGGCGATACTGCAACCGCAAGTCCAGAAGTGCACGTAGCCGCTCGTGAAGCAGCACCATGGAGCAACCTGCCATGGTCTGCTAGCAGTCGTGAGCGCCGTGTTCTTCGGGTTCTGGACGTCAGTGATCGCCGCCGCGATCCATGGTACGGAAAGGATTGGCTAAGTGACCCTGCGCATCAGCATCCCTGATGTGCGCTGCTCGCGCCTTTCACCTTGTCGCGTTGTGGCGTCGCGCGATCCACAATTCGATGAGTCGACGGAAAGAAGGAGTACATCGTGAGCGACGTCTCGTCGAGGGTATCAGGGATTGCCCCAGGTCAGCGGCAGCTGAACGGACCTCAGACATCCGGTCGTGAGTACCGGAATCTCTCGAAACCTACCCACGCCTTCGTGCGCGATGATGACGTCGAGGTACCAATGCGTGACGGGACCAGGTTGCTGACGGACGTCTACCGGCCGCAGACGGAGGGCGCGTATCCGGTGCTGATCGCAGCTTCGCCTTACCCGCGGCAGATTCAGGACCTCGGCGCACCGATGGGATTCATCGAAGCCGGGGCGAGTGACTTCTTCGTCCCTCGCGGCTACGTTCACGTGATCGCCAACGTCCGCGGGACCGGGGGTTCCGGCGGGACCTTCAATTTCATGGACGCCCAGGAGCGTAGCGACATGCACGACCTCGTCGAGTGGGCTGCCGCCCAGCCGTGGTCGGACGGCAACGTCGGGATGATCGGCATCAGCTACTTCGCCATGAGCCAGGTGGAGGCTGCCGTCGAGCAACCGCCCCACCTGAGGGCGATTTTCCCGGTGGCCACGACGAGCGACTTGTATGAGGCTGCGCTCCACCACGGCCTGCTGAACTCGACTTTTGTCACGCCTTTCCTGTCAATGGTCGGGATCACCTCAGGCCACGGCGACAAACTGTGGCGCGGCACGGTCGTCAACGCCGCCAGGCACGTGCTCAACATGCCCCGGCTGCACAAGAAGTTCGCGACGATGAACGGCGAGGCTTCCATCGGGGTTATGAAGGCCGCATTGAAGCTGCACCACGACCCGCATCCCTGGGACGATCTGTGGCGGTCCGTTGCCGTCGAGCACCCGATGCGTGATGACTGGTGGGAAGAACGCAACCTGCTTCCGCGGCTGGACAAGGTGACCATTCCCGTGTATCTGGGCTGCGACTGGGAGAACGTTCCCTTGCATCTGCCCGGCACGTTCCAGACCCTCGCCGCGCTGACCAGTTCTCCGAACGTCCGGGTCACCATGCTGGGAGACTTCGGCCTGACCTGGCCGTGGGAGAGTCTTCACGTCGAGGCCCTTGCCTGGTTCGACCACTGGCTCAAGGGCGCCGACACCGGCATCCTCGACGGGCCAGCCATCCGTTACTGGCTCCCAGCCGCCGATGAGTGGCGGACCTCCGAGATCTGGCCTCCGCCCGAGGCCACCTACCGTGCGTTCGCCCTGAACGTCGACGGCTCCCTGAATCCGGCCGAAGGCGAGTCGGGCGCTGCGGACTACCTGACCCTGGGCGGCGGATTGAACCGGGGCCAGGCCAGTCCCACCGACCCGCCGGGCTACCTGACATGGACGAGCGATCCTCTGGACGAGGACCTGGATATGGCCGGGGACATCGAGCTTCGCCTCGAGGCCCGGAGCACGGCGGCAGATACGGCGTGGATCGCCACCCTCCAGGACGTCGAACCCGATGGGACCTCCCATGACGTAACCGCCGGGTACCTCCGTGCCAGCCTCCGGAAGGTCGACGAGGACGCCAGCCGTGTCGGCGCCCCCGTCTTGCCCTGCCGGGAGGCGATCGCGATCCCGATCGGCCAGGACGTCCAGTACCGCATCCCCCTTGTGCCGAACGCCCGGCGGTTCAAAGCCGGGCATCGCATCAGACTGCACCTGACCAGCGATGACCAGGATCCAATGGCGCCAGCCATCATGGGCTTCAGGCACGCAACAGTGGGCACAAGCACGATCAACTCGATCCGATCTGAGTCCCGACTACTTCTGCCGGTCCTCCCCAAGCAGGTGCCTCATCCGATAGGTGCCGAAAGCCGCCAGGAAGGACCCTATGACGGGCCGTGAGTCCGGTTGCTCGGGCCTGGGCGAACTGCCCCGCGCGAGAGGGCCAACAACTCGCCGAAGTCTGTGTCAGCCGAGACGATCACCAGTCCATTCGCGGCTGCATAGTCCAAGATGACTTGGTCAGCAGCGGTGAGCAAGCCGACGTCGCCGACATGGACGGACTCAAATCCCGCGCTGCTCAGCGACGCCGCGACCTTGGGTGAAAGGTTCGCATCAACTAGGAACCGCATAACGGCTACGCTGGCTGAGCGAGCGGCAATTCGCGTTCTTGCACGGCGGCGGCCGCGAACTCCAAAGCGGCGAGGATGTCATCCCGTTCCAGATACGGGTAGTCGACCAGGATCTCCTCCATGCTGCGCCCAGCCGCAAGCTGGCCCAGGACAGCGCTCACCGTTACCCTTGTGTCACGGATACACGGCAAGCCGCTCATCCGGTTCGGGTCGATGGTAATCCGCTCGTACGCCACACCTTCAGGGTACGCCAGCTAGCACCCTGAAGCGCTGTGCGCGTGGACGGGACCCACGGTTTGAGTTCCCCGTCAGCCCCGTAGATTTTCATACCTGCTCGGCAGCGGCCGGATGCTGCGTCACCCATCGCCTGGCCGTACTGTCCTTACCCGGTGACTGGATGCCGAGAGCCCGGCGGCAGGCCCGCGGCCTCGTCCAGGACGGGTTATATGGCCGGCCGGACGGCGCTTCCCTGCTCCCGGATCGTAAGCACCATCGCCAGCCCGAGCAGCGAGTTGGCGAAAAGTTCCGATTCCGCGGCGTTGCCGGGCTTTCCCGGTGATTTGGACCCGGGCACTGGCGAGGTCAAGGTCCGCTGGTTCATCGCGGTCGACAACTGTGGGGTGTTAGGGCTGCAGGGGACAATCCGTCGAGCAGGTCATCGGTGACAGGTTCCCCGGTGCCAGTCAGCCACCCGCGACCTCGCGGTAGGCCGCCTGGACGATCTCGGCGGCTTCNNCGCTGGTAGAAGTGGCGGATGGGGAAGACACTGTCCTCGTCGCCAGCCTGGGTGAAGGCGTCCTGGATTTCCTGGAAGAACTCCGGCAGCCGGGACGGCGCGACCGCGGCGACCGCCTGGCGCAGGGCGGGAAGCGACAAGGCGGGCATAGGAGTCAACGGCTCGCTACCCTGTGGGGACTCGGCGGTCATCTAGCCCGCCTCCTCTCGCGTCCAGCAGCAGAACAAACCGTGTCACGCCTCGGGGCTGAGTCTGGCTTTTCGCTCGCGCGGACGTAGGCGGAGCGCTCCTAGCGAGGTTACGCACAGTAGCAGGATAAGAGGAGAGCAGAGCTTCGCCGTGGACCGAGCCATCTGTGCAACCGGTGCAATTAGCGTCATCGGCGCCACGACTCCGAGGTATCTGTGCAGCTAGCGCGTCCGGAGCGCCGGGCCGGGCTTCTCATAATCCGTCGGTCGTGGCTTCGAGCCCCACCCGCCCCACCAGGAGTTTTACCCTTCTGGATCTTGGTTCCGTGGACCGAGTAGGGATCCGCGAAAGGACCATAATGTTGCGAAGATAAGTCCACCTAGTCACATAGAGCAACTTTAGAGCGGGTCCTGGCGGGTCAGGTATGCCTGGGACGGACCCGTTGACCGGTCGCGAGCTCCGGTTCCGGCAGACCTGCAAGGCCCACAGCAACCACGGACGCTTTCCGTCCTGCAACGCGGCGCGCACGCTCCAGCCCGTCAGATTCCCGACACTACGGACGGCCCCCACCAACTGTGGGCATCTGTCCATGAGTCAGGGTGGGCGGCTTTACAGGCCATCACAGCTCACGTTGAATCGCGTGCGTGACCAGCGGTTGTGCACGTGGAAATGGTCAGTAGCCACTTGTACTGTCAGGAGTTTTACGTCCAGATCTGACTGAGTGGCAGGATCCAGGCCCAGTCCTCGTAGCGGTAGGCGTACTGACCGCTGTAGAGGATGACGGCTTCCTGTAGCCGTGGGCCGAGCCGGTCTTTCAAGAAACGGAGGCCGCGCAAGTCTTCACCGGAGACGCGGGTGCCTGCTTTGATCTCGAAGGCGATTACCTGGCCGTCGTCGCGTTCCAGGACGAGGTCTACCTCGTCGCCAGACTCCGTGCGAAAGTAGCCGACCGCTACCGGGGCGTCTGACCAGCTGACTTGTTTGAGAATCTCACCGACCGCAAATGTCTCGAGCAGGTGGCCATACTCGGTGAGGGTCGAGGGATGTGACTTGGCGATCTTTTCCGGAGTGAGGTTGAGCAGCCAGGCCATTACGCCGGAGTCGACCATATGCACCTTGGAATGCTTGACCACCCGGGAGCCGAGGGTCGTGCCCCACGGCGGGAGGCGGTAGATAAGGAAGACAGCCTCGAGGAGCTTGACATAGTTTTCTGCTGTCGACCTCTCCAGGCCGATCGCGCCGGCGACCGGGGTGACGTTGAGTACCTGCCCAGACCGGGCGGCTAGCTGGCCCAGTAGCCGCGGCAGCATCTCTCGCTGCCGGACCCGCGATATGTCCATCACGTCTTTGTCAACGACCAGTTCGACGTAGTTAGCGAACCAGCGGGAACGCGGCCGGCCCGGCGGACGGCGCAGGGCCACCGGCATCCCGCCTGACGTTGACCTCCGAGCGTATTCGTCCCGCGTTGCGGCCGCTGCGCCCGGAGGCAGGCCCGCTATCCCGTCGCCATCGAGAAGACTGGCCACGAACGTCTCTCTGACGCCGTCGACTTCGCCCTGAGTCAGCGGGAGCACGGGAATGATATCGACCCGGCCGGTTAGCGCCTGGGCCGCCGCCGGGACGGCGGCGTACCGCGTCGACCCGGCCAGGACATACCGGCTAGGGCGCAGATCCCGGTTGAGCTGTGCCTTGATGGCTTCGAGGAGCTCGGGTACATGCTGGTACTCGTCGATCAGCACCGGCTCGGCCGACTCAACGAAGCGACCGGGGTCAGCTCGCACTGCTGATCGCGTGGCCGGGTCGTCACAGTCGATCACCGGTCTGCCTAGACGCCCGGCGAGCTGATCGAGCAGTGTGCTCTTTCCTACCGTTCGTGGCCCGTTGAGGATAAGCACCGGCTCCTCAGCAAAACGAGCCTCAGCAACATTGACCAGACGACGTTCCGCCAAGCCGGTTAGAACCTCATGCATACCTTCATGCTACCTGCTTTTTCCCGGATTCCAGAACATTTTTTCCCGTTTTCCGACTTCTAGATTCCCATTCTCCGGCAGCCGGGTTCCGTAAATCCGATGTCGGCGCGGACGCGAGCGGGTAAGCCATACCGCTGAACCTGGAGGCGGCGTCCAGCCTGGAGCCCGCGGTCCCCACCCGGGGGCTGAGTTGCAGGGCTCGTACACTCGACAACCATCCGGACGTTCCCGCTCCAGAGCGCACCTAGCGGCGGCACTGTGCGCGCCGCCCCAGACGAGGGCTAATTACGCAGCGCAACGAGGAAGGTCCAACCTTGGGGAAGCCGAGCGCCGACTCTGTCGTGGATAAGCGTTAGAC
>PMOU01000516.1:0-584 GCA_003161205.1 Actinomycetota bacterium
ACGTCGGCGGGCCACTGGTTCGCCTCGGCCAGCAGCACCCGGTCGGGATAGAGCTTGTCGATCTCGGTCCTGATCCGCCTCAGGTACTCGTGGGTTTCCTTCAGGTTCTCGCAGTTGGTGCCCTCCCGCTCGTACAGGTAGGGCACGGCGTCCAGCCGGAAGCCGTCGATGCCGAGGTCGAGCCAGAACCGCAGCACCTCGATCATCGCGTCCTGGACCTTGGGGTTCTCGAAGTTCAGGTCCGGCTGGTGGGAGAAGAACCGGTGCCAGAAGTACTGGCCGCGGACCGGGTCGAAGGTCCAGTTGGACTGCTCGGTGTCGACGAAGATGACCCGCGCCCCGGCGTACCTGTCGTCGGTATCGGACCACACGTAGAAGTCGCCGAACGGTCCGTCCGGATCCGATCGCGACGCCTGGAACCACGGATGGGCGTCGCTGGTGTGGTTCATGACCAGGTCGGCGATGACCCGGATGCCCCGCTTGTGCGCCTCGTCGACGAGGGTGACGAAGTCGCCGATGTTCCCGTACTCGCCGAGCACGGACATGAAGTCGGAGATGTCGTAGCCGCCGTCGCGCAGCGGCGA
>PMOU01000516.1:612-5581 GCA_003161205.1 Actinomycetota bacterium
AACGAGTCCGCTATCGCCTCGTGATGTTCGGTCACTGCGAGCTCTCCTGGGTCTTACTGGTGCGTGCCGCTACGGGTTCGCGGGGGTGACGGTGAAGATGTGGGCAGGCCGTACCGCGGGGTCAAGGCGGACGTAATTGGCATTCCCCCACTGATAGGACTCGCCGGTGAGCTCATCCGTCACGGTGAACTCGCGGTCCACTCCGAGTGCGGGCAGATCAAGCCAGACCGTGGCTTCCCTGGTCTGGTGCGGGTCGAGGTTGACGACCACCAGTACGGTATCTGCCCCCGGCCGTCCCGCGGTAGTGGCGCGCTTGGAAAAACACATTAGTTCCGGCTGGTCAACGGGATGAAAGCGGAGATTTCGCAGCCGGTGCAGCGCGGGGTGGGCCCGCCTGATCCGGTTCAGCTCGGTGATGTAGTCCACGATGCCGACGCCGTCCCGGGCGGCCGCTTCCCAGTCGCGCGGCCGGTACTGGTACTTCTCCGAATCCATGTACTCCTCGCTGCCCGGCCGCAGCGGCACGTTCTCGCATAGTTCGAATCCGGAGTAGATGCCCCAGGTCGGGGACAGCATGGAGGCGAGGACGGCCCTGATCTTGAACGCCGGTACCCCGCCGTGCTGCAGGTACTCGGTCAGGATGTCCTGGGTGTTGGTGAAGAAGTTGGGCCGCATGTAGGCGGCGGTGGTACCGATGAGCTCCCGCATGTACTCGGTCAGCTCAGCGGCGGTGTTACGCCAGGTGAAGTACGTGTAGGACTGATGGAAGCCGATCTTGCCCAGGGTGCGCATCATGGCCGGGCGGGTGAACGCCTCGGCCAGGAACAGCACGTCGGGATCGGTGGCGTGCACCTGGGCCAGCAGCCATTCCCAGAACCGCAGCGGCTTGGTGTGCGGGTTGTCGACGCGGAAGATCCGCACGCCGTGGCTCATCCACAGCCGGACGATCCGCAGCATCTCCGCGTAGATGCCCGGCGCGTCGTTGTCGAAGTTCAGCGGGTAGATGTCCTGGTACTTCTTCGGCGGGTTCTCGGCGTAGGCGATGGAGCCGTCGGCCCGGGTGGTGAACCACTGCGGGTGCGCCTTGACCCACGGGTGGTCCGGCGAGGCCTGCAGCGCCAGGTCCAGCGCGATCTCCAGGCCGACCTCGCGGGCCCGGGCCACGAACGCGTCGAAGTCGTCGAACGTGCCCAGGTCGGGGTGGATGGTGTCGTGACCGCCGTCCGGGGACCCGATCGCCCAGGGCGAGCCGGGATCCCCGTCGGCCGGGGTCAGCGTGTTGTTCCGCCCCTTGCGGAACGTGGTCCCGATCGGATGGACCGGCGGCAGGTACACGACGTCGAATCCCATCGCGGCGATCGGCTCGAGCCGCTTGGCCGCCGAGCGCAGCGTCCCCGAAGCCGGCGCGCGGTGTCCCATTGGGTCAACCTGAACCCCTTCGGAGCGCGGGAAGAACTCATACCACGAGCCGTACAGCGCCCGTTCCCGGTCCACCTGCAGGGTCAGCGGCCGGGACCGGGTGACGAGCTCGCGCAGCGGCCAGCTGGACAGGATGGCGGCGATCTCGGGGTCCTCGGCGGCCGCGAGGCGGTCCCAGGGCGTCAGCCCGCGGTCGCGCAGCCTGGCCACCAGTGCGCGCAGCGCGGTCCGCGCCGCCGCCGGGCGGGCGGCCCCGGGCGGCTGCGGGATCTTCCGCGCGGTGCGTTCGAACAGCAGTGCGCCCTCGGTGAGCATCAGCTCGACGTCCTGGCCTGCCGGTATCTTGATGGCCGCGTCGTGGTGCCAGGTCGCGATGGGGTCGGCCCAGGCTTCCACGTGGAAGCGCCACAGGCCCGCACTGGTCACGGTCACGTCCGCCCCCCAGCGGTCGGTGCCCGGGGCCAGCTCGCGCATGCGCACGGGCGGGCTCGCCTTGCGCTGCGGATCTCGCAGTACCACTCCGGCGCTGATGATGCCATGTCCTTCGCGGAAAACGGTCGCGCTGACCTCGAAGGTCTCGCCTGCTGCCGCCTTCGCCGGGCGGCGCCCGCAGTCCACGGCCGGCTCGACGTCAAGGATCGGGATTCGTCCAATCACCCCGTCACGCTACCGAGCTGAGGGCACTTCATGCCAGCCCGAGCGGACCCTGATAAATCTGTGGCGCGGCCGCCGGTCCTGGTGAAACTTGCCGAGAGACTTTAACCGCTGTTCGTTCGGTATATGTGAATTTTTTTTCCCTAACGGACGGTGGTTTCAGCGGTCCGTAAACCCCGGAACGTTTCGTCGTTGCGGGCGCGGACCCACTAGGGTCTGTCCGTGAGAGCTATTCGCCGGTTTACCGTCCGCGTCACCCTGCCCGAGCCGCTGGCTCCCCTGCACGGCCTGATGCTGAACCTCCGCTGGTCCTGGCACAGGCCGACCGCGGACCTCTTCGCGTCGATCGACCCGGCGGCCTGGCAGGCCTCCGGCGACGATCCGGCCGCGATGCTCAGCGCCCTGCCGTCGTCCCGCATCGCCGCGCTCGCCGCCGACGAGGGATTCCTCGCCCGGCTGGCCGAAGCCGAGCGGGACCTGCGCCAGTACATGTCCGATCCCCGCTGGTACGCGGCCGCCGGGCCGCAGGGCGTCCGGGGGCCGGCCGCGGTGGCGTACTTCTCGCCGGAGTACGGCATCACCGCCGCGCTGCCGCAGTACTCCGGCGGCCTCGGCATCCTGGCCGGCGATCACCTGAAGTCCGCGAGCGACCTCGGCGTGCCGCTGATCGGGGTCGGGCTGCTGTACCGGCACGGGTACTTCACCCAGTCGCTGTCCGCCGACGGCTGGCAGGCCGAGCGCTACCCGGCCGGCGACCCCAACGGGCTGCCGCTGGAGCTGCTCCGCGACGCCACCGGGTCCGCGGTGCGGGTCGCGGTCGGCCTGACCGCGGGCCGGACGCTGTCCGCGCAGGTCTGGGTGGCCCAGGTGGGGCGGATCCCGCTGCTGCTGCTCGACTCCTACGTGGAGGAGAACGACGCCGACCTGAACGAGGTCACCGACCGGCTGTACGGCGGCGGCAGCGAGCACCGGCTCCGCCAGGAACTGCTGCTCGGCGTCGGCGGGGTGCGCGCGGTCCGCGCGTTCTGCGCGCTGCGCGGGTACCCCTCGCCCGAGGTGTTCCACACCAACGAGGGGCACGCCGGGTTCCTCGGCCTGGAGCGGATCCGCGAGTACGCCGAGCAGGGGCTGAGCTTCGACGAGGCCATCGAGGTCTGCCGGGCCGGCACGGTGTTCACCACGCACACGCCGGTGCCGGCCGGTATCGACCGGTTCGAGCGCAGCCTGGTGCGCGAGCACTTCGCCGACGACCCGCTGCTGCCCACCGACCGGCTGCTCGCGCTCGGCGCGGAGACCTACCCGGGCGGCAACCCGGACGTGTTCAACATGGCCGTGATGGGCATGCGGCTGGCCCAGCGCGTCAACGGCGTCTCCCGGCTGCACGGCCAGGTGAGCCGGGAGATGTTCGCCGGCCTGTGGCCGGGGTTCGACACCAGCGAGGTGCCGATCGGCTCGGTCACCAACGGCGTGCACACCCCGACCTGGGTGGCGCCCGAGATCTTGTCCCTGGCGGTGCCAGCCGGGGGGACGACCCCCCAAGACCCCCCCGATCACGGGGGGGCTGNNCCCGGCGGCGGCTGCGCGCCTCCTGGCGCCAGCGGGGCGCCTCCGACGCCGAGCTGACCTGGATCGACGACGTGCTTGACCCGCACGCGCTGACGATCGGCTTCGCCCGGCGGGTGCCGTCCTACAAGCGGCTCACGCTCATGCTGAACGATCCCGCGCAGCTCAGCCGGCTGCTGAACGACCCGGACCGGCCGCTGCAGATCGTGGTGGCGGGCAAGGCGCATCCCGCCGACGAGGGCGGCAAGGCCCTGATCCAGCAGCTGGTCCAGTTCGCCGACTCGCCCGACGTGCGCCGCCGGATCGTGTTCCTGCCCGACTACGACATGGCCATGGCGCNNCTGAACAACCCGCTGCGCCCGCTTGAGGCCTGCGGTACCTCCGGCATGAAGGCGGCGCTGAACGGCGGCCTGAACGTCTCGGTCCGGGACGGCTGGTGGGACGAGTGGTACGACGGCGCCAACGGGTGGGAGATCCCGTCCGCCGACGGCGTGGCCGACCAGGGCCGCCGCGACGAGCTCGAGGCCAGCGCGCTGTACGAGCTGCTGGGCAAGTCGGTGGCGCCGCTGTTCTACGACCGCGACGCCGACGGGGTCCCGCTGGGCTGGCTGGAGCGGATCCGGCATACCCTGCGCTCGCTCGGGCCGAAGGTCCAGGCCGAGCGCATGGTCAGGGAGTACGTGTCCGAGCTGTACGTGCCGGCCGCGCTGGCCTCCCGGACGCTGGACGCCGATGCGTTCGGGCCCGCGAAAGAGCTGGCCGCCTGGAAGAAGCGCGTGGTCCAGGCCTGGCCGCAGGTGCGGATCGAGCACGTGGAGTCGGAGTCCGAAGCCTCCGGCCAGCGCCTGGGCTCGGCGCTGGTGGTGCGCGCCTCCGTGGCCCTCGGCGAGCTCACCCCGGACGACGTGACGGTCGAGGTGGTCTACGGCCACCCCGACGACGACGACGAGATCGCCTCGCCCGCCTATGCGGTGCTGGCCCCCGGGGGGGACGACCCCCAAAGCCCTCCCCAGACCCCCCCTGATCATGCGGGTAGCCCCCCCATACCCCCCGGGCCCCCCGGGGCCCCCAACGGGGGCGCTGCCGCACCCTCCATGCGCTCCGGGCCCCCCACACCCGCTGGGCCGCCCGTACCCTCCGGGCCCCCCGCGGATCTGGTGCGCTATTCCGGCGAGGTCCCGCTCGACCAGCCCGGGCCGTTCGGGTACACCGTGCGGGTACTGCCCACGCACCCGCTGCTCGACAGCCGCGCCGAACTCGGCCTCGTCACCTACCCCCAGGCCCCAGCCGGCCTGACCAACGGCGACCTGCGCTGACGGCGGCCTGCACTGAC
>PMOU01000241.1 GCA_003161205.1 Actinomycetota bacterium
GCCGCCCGGGCCGGTGCCGGCCAGCGCGCCGAGGTCCACCCCGGCCGCGGCGGCGTCCCGCCGGACCAGCGGCGAGACGACCGCAGACGAGGCGCCGTTCCCGGTGCGCGGGCCGGCCGCCGCGTCGAGCACGTCGGCGGTGATGATCCGGCCGCCCGGGCCGGTGCCGGTCAGCAGCGCTAGGTCAATGCTCTGGTCGCGAGCCACCCGGCGGGCGTTGGGTGAGGCAAACAGGCGCCCGGTGCGGGCCGGCTGGGTGCCAGCCTGCGGGCCGGTGTCGACCGCCGTCCCGGTCACGGCCGGTGCCTGCGCCGCGAGCGGTGCTTCGGCCGGCTGGGAACCGGCGGCGGCTCCCGGCGGTGCTTCCCCGACCTCCAGGAGCCAGCCGATTAGGGCGCCGGGCGGCAGTTCGGTGCCGGACGCCACGGCCGGGTGAAACAGCCCCGTGCCCTCCGCCTCCACCTCGACGTTCACCTTGTCGGTGGCCAGCCGCAGCAGCAGGTCACCCGGCTTGACCGGGGTGCCGGGCTCAACGAGCCATTCCTCGATCAGCCCGGACTCCATGGTCAGTCCCAGCTTGGGGATCAGGACCTCGACGGCCACCTCAGCTCCCGGAGCGCTCGAGCAGCCGCCGTACCCCGGCGACGATCCGGTTGCTGTCCGGGATGTAGGCCCGTTCGAGCACCGGGCTGAATGGCACGGGCGAGAACGGCGCGCCGAGCCTGGACACCGGGGCGTCGAGGTAGTCGAAGGCCTCCTCCTGGATCTGGGCGGCGATCTCGGCGCCGATGCCGCCGAAGGTGACCGCCTCGTGCACGACCAGGGCGCGGTTTGTCCGGCGCACGGAGTCCAGGATGGTCTGGCTGTCAAGCGGCTGGACGGTGCGCGGGTCGATCACCTCGGCCTCGATGCCGGACTCGGCCAGCTCGGCGGCCGCCGTCATCGCCTCGACGACCATGCGACCGACCGCGACGACCGTCACGTCGCGGCCCGCGCGGACGGTGGCGGCCTGGCCCAGCGGTATCTCGTAGATCTCCTCGGGCACCGGGCCCTTGGTGCCGAGCATCCGCTTGTTCAGTATCACGACCGTCGGGTTGTCGTCACGGACGGACGCCACCATCAGGCCCTTCACGTCGTGCGGCGAGGAGGGCAGCGCGACCTTCAGGCCCGGCACGTGGGCCAGCCAGGCCTCCAGGCTCTGGCTGTGCTGCGGGCCCGCGGACAGGCCGGCCCCGCCCGCCGTGGTCAGCGTGAGCGGCACCGTGACGTCACCGCCGAACATGAACTTCAGCTTGGCGGCCTGGTTGTACAGCTGGTCCATGGCGACCCCGATGAAGTCGAAGAACATCAGGTCGCAGACCGGCCGCAGGCCGCGAGCGGCCGCCCCGACGCCCATCCCGATGAAGCCCATCTCGGAGATCGGGGTGTCGATGACCCGCCGGTCTCCGTAGGTCTTCCACAGCCCGTCGAAGGCGTGGAACACGCCGCCGTACTGGGCCACGTCTTCGCCGATGACGATGACGTTGTCGTCTTCGGCCATCAGCTGCATGAGCGATTCGGTAAAGGCCTTGACGTAGGTGATCTCGCGCACTGCCGTCCTCACACCGTGTAGACGTTGTCGAGCAGATTTGCCGGGTCGGGGTCGGGGCTGTCCTCGGCCCACTTGATCGCCTCGGCGATCTCCTCCCGCGTATCCGACCAGACCTGGTCCAGTTCCTGCTGAGGAGCCAACCCGGCGCTGACGATCCGCTGCTCGAGCGCGGTGATGGCGTCCCGCTCCTTCCAGGTATCGATCTCCTCCTGGGTGCGGTACGGGATGCGCAGGCCCTTGACGCCCTGGTGGTCGTAGAACCGGTAGGTCTTGGCCTCCAGCAGGGCCGGCCCCTCGCCCGCCCGAGCGCGCGCCACCAGCCGCTGGGCGGCCAGGTAGACGGCCAGCGCGTCCATCCCGTCGACGATCTCGCCCGGCATGCCGTAGGCGGCCGCCCGGTCGGCCACGTCCTTCAGCAGCATGTGCCGGTCCTGCGGGGTGAACTCCGCGTANNCCGATGTTGGTCGCGCCGTCGCCGAAGAACGGGACCGCCACCGAGTCCTGGTCCTTGTAGACGGCGGCGAGAGCCGCGCCGACGGCGTGCGGGATGCCGCCGCCCACGATGCCGTTCGCGCCGAGCATACCGATGCTCAGGTCGTTGATGTGCATGCTGCCGCCGCGGCCCTTGCAGTATCCGGTCTGCTTGCCGAACAGCTCCGCGTACATGTAGCGCAGGTCCGCGCCCTTGGCCACCGCGTGGCCGTGGCCGCGGTGGGTCGAGGTGATCACGTCGTCGGTGCGCAGCGTGGCCATCACGCCGGCCGCGACGGCCTCCTGCCCGACGTACAGATGCAGGAAGCCGGGCATCCGGCCGCTCTCCATCAGCTTGCCGGCCTCCTCCTCGAAGAGCCGGATCCGGACCATGCGGCGGTGCAGGTCGCGGACGACGTCGGGCGGCAGCGCCGTCATCGGATCGGTTTCTGTGGTCTCGGTCATCGCTGCTCCACATCGCGCGCGCGGCGGCTGCTCATGGACTTACCGTACTGGCCCTACGGTAGAAAGGCTACGCTGTCTACAGAAAGTATTGGAGCCCCCGACTGGGAGGGTGCGATGCGCACGGCGGTCGTGACGGGTGCGGCGCGGGGTCTCGGCCGGGCCATGGCTGCCCGGCTGACCGCGGACGGCTTCGCGGTGTGGGCGGTGGATACTGACGAGGCCGAGGTGACCAAGACGGCCGAGGAGGTGGGGGCGACCGCATGCGCCCTCGACGTCACCGACGAGGCCGCCGTCGACGCCCTGGCCGCCCGGCTCGATCGTTGCGACGCGCTGGTCAACAACGCCGCGATCTGGCGGTACACGCCACTGGCCGCCACCTCGGCCGACGAGGCCCGCCGGGTGCTGGCCGTCAACGTGATCGGCCCGCTGCTGCTCATGCAGCGGCTGGTCCCGGTGATGGCCCGGGGTGAGGGGGGCGCGATTGTCAACGTCTCCTCGATCACGGCCAAGTACTCCCCCACCGGAGCCGGCGTCTACCCGGCCTCCAAGGCGGCGCTCGAGGCGCTGACCAAAATCGCCGCCGTGGAGTTCGGCCCGCTCGGCATTCGCTGTAACGCGGTGGGACCCGGCATCATCCCGACCGAGGCCACGCTCTCGCACTACGGGGATGAGGCGACCAGGCAGCGGCGCGGCCGGACGCTGCCCGCCGGGCGGTACGGCGAGCCGGACGACATCGCCGACGTGGTCTCCTTCTTCTGCTCACCAGACTCGCGCTACGTCACCGGCCAGGTGATCTACGTGGACGGCGGGTACACCGCGGCGGGAGCGGAGTTCTTCCGCCTGGCCCGCGACGCCAAAGCGTGATGGACGCCGGCCGGCCGCTGCGCCTGCTCGCCGTGACCGGGGGGCACCGGGTCGACCTGGACGCGTTCACCGGCATGCTGGCCGGCATCTGCGCCGAGCGCGGCTGGGTGTTCGCGCACGCGGTGCAGCCCGCCGCGCAGGACTGGCTCGGCCCGGACTCCCGCGGCGCGTTCGACGCCATCCTCTGCTACGACCTGCCCGGCGTGACCCTGCGGCGGGGGACGGCGCCGCAGCCGATCCCGCCCGGCCCCGGGGTCGCCGGGCGGCTTACCGGGCTCCTCGAAGCCGGCCAGGGGTTCGTGTTCCTGCACCACGCGCTGGCCGGCTGGCCCGCCTGGCCGGGGTGGGCTGAGGTGCTCGGCGGCCGGTACCACTACGCGCCGGCCGAGCTGCGCGGCCAGCCCTGGCCCGATTCCGGGTTCCGGTACGCGGAGTACACCGCGCGGGTGACCGACCCGGATCATCCGGTCTGCGCCGGGGTAACCGACTTCACGCTGTCCGACGAGCTGTACTGCTGCCCAGTTTTCGCCGCCGACGTGCACCCGCTCCTGCGCGCGGACGCCGCGGCCGGCCCGTTCCGCGAGACCTATCACGAGGTCCTGGGCACGCCGCGGGACGGCCCGGCCTGGCAGCACCCGACCGCCAGCGACCTCATCGGCTGGGCCAAGACCGCAGGCCGCAGCCCCGTTGTCTACCTCCAGCCCGGGGACGGGCCGGATACTTTTGCCCACCCCGGCTACCGCCGCCTGGTGGCCAACGCCGTGGCATGGGTGTCGTCCGCGGACGCGCGCGACTGGGCGGCGGGGCATCCGACCCCGGTTATCCCGCCCGCAGAAAGCTAGATAGGACTCACAGGAGAGGAAAGCAGCATGGACTTGCAGTTGGCCGGGCGCAAAGCCCTCATCACCGGCGCCAGCCGGGGCATCGGACGGGCCATCGCCGTCGAGCTGGCCCGCGAAGGGTGCGACCTGGCCCTGTGCGCCCGCGGCACGGAGCCGCTCGAGGCGCTGGCCAAGGAGCTGCGCGAGGCGGGCCGTACCGTCTACACCCAGTCGGTGGACGTGGCCGACGAGCAGGCCGTGACCGGTTTTGTCGAGACCGCGGCCGGGCAGCTAGGCGGGCTGGACGTGGTGGTCTCCAACGTGTCGGCGGGCGCGCTGAAGGGGCCGGACCAGTGGCGGCTCAGCTTCCAGGCCGACCTGCTGGCCTTCGTCCGGATCGCCGAGGCGGCCGTCCCGCACCTGGAGCGGTCCGATGCGGCCGCGATCGTGGTGGTCGGGACGACGTCGGCGTTCGACACCCTGTCGCCCGCGGCACCGAACTCCTACGCGGCGCTCAAGGCGGCCGTGCTCGAGCACGCGTCCGAGCTGGGGCACACGCTGGCCCCGAAGGGCATCCGGGTCAACACGGTCTCCCCCGGGCCGATCGACTTCCCCGGCGGGGCGTGGGACAAGCTGCGCGAGGGGCGCCCGGAGTTCTACCAGGGGATCCAGGCCCGGATCCCGCTCGGGCGGCTGGGCCGGGCGGAGGAGGTCGCGCGCGCGGTCACGTTCCTGGCCAGCCCGGCGGCCAGCTTCTGCACGGCGGTGAACCTGGTCGTGGACGGCGGCTTCGTCAGCCGCGTGCAGTTCTGAGATGGCGGGACCGGCCGGCCGCCTAGATGCCGTCCTGGTCAGCGGCGGCCGGTGGCACGACTTCGACTACGCCAGGTACCAGCTGCTCGGCCTGCTCGGCCAGGCCGAGCAGGTCCGCACCCGGGTGTTCGAGGACTTCGGCGGAGTGGACGCGCTGGAGCGGGCGGACCTGCTCATCAGCTACACCTGCGACGTCCGGCCCACGCCGGAGCAGCAGGACGCCCTGGCGGGGTTCGTGGCCCGCGGCGGCCGGTGGCTGGCCCTGCACGGCACGCACTCGGCCATCGACCCGCCGTCTGAGCCCGGCGGGGTGTACCGGACCCCGCGGGCGCTGGGCCAGGTCGCCGAGCTGCTCGGCGGGCAGTTCCTGGCCCACCCGCCGATCGCGCCGTACACCGTGCACCTCACCGCGCCCGGGCACCCGCTGGTGGCCGGGTTGGCGCCGTTCGAGGTGCGCGACGAGCTGTACGTCTGCGAGCTGCACCCGCCACTGGAGGTACTGCTGCACGCCCGCTTCACCGGCGAATGCCGGGGCTTCGAGGAGGGGCACGTGACCGACGACGAGCCGCGGCCGGTGCTTTACCTGAAGCGGACCGGGCAGGGCACGGTGTGCTACTTCACGCTCGGGCACTGCCGCGGCCGCTTCGACGTGCAGGACCTGGGCGTGGCGGACCTGGGCCGCCGGGACCTCGGCAGCTGGCTGGTGCCGGAGTTCGGCACGGTGCTCGAGCGGTGCGTGCAGTGGGCGGTCACCGGCGCGTTCCCTGCTGGCAGTGACGGGCCGGTCAGTAACTAGTATCTGTCTTCACTTACTGCTTCCTGGCCGGCCAGCTGCGGTGTTAGGGTCCGAGATATCGGTAGCTGGAGGAGAGGTGCCCGTGCCGGCCGAACCCATCCCGCGGACAACGCGGATCGTCACGCTGGCCTCCCGCCCGCAGGGGCGCCCGGCGCCGGCCAACTTCGTCCTGGCGACCCAGCCGGTCGGCGAACCAGGCCCGGGCCAGCTGCTGGTCCGCAACGCCTACATGAGCGTCGACCCGGCCATGCGCGGGCGGATGGAGCCGACCGAGAAGCACTACACGACCAACTTCACCGTCGGCGGCCCGCTCGACGGGTCGGCCATCGGGCGAGTCGTCGCCAGCCGCGCTGACGGCTTCGCGGTCGGCGACTTCGTGCGGCACCGGCTGGGCTGGCGGGACTACGCCGTCGTCGAAGCCGGCACGGCCACCACGGTCGACCCGGGCCTCGCCCCGCTCCCCACCTGGCTCGGCATGCTGGGCCAGACCGGCTTCACCGCCTACGCCGGGCTGCGCCGGGCCGGCGAGATACGGCCGGGCGATGTGGTGTTCGTGTCCGCGGCGGCCGGGGCCGTAGGCAGCGCCGCGGGCCAGTTCGCCCGGCTGCTCGGCGCCTCCCGGGTGATCGGCAGTGCGGGCGGGGCGGAGAAGTCCGCCATCCTGGTCGGCGAGCTGGGCTTCGACGCCGGAATCGACTACCGGGCCGGCCTGGCCGACGGCCTGGCGGCGGCCGCGCCGGACGGCATCGACCTGTACTTCGACAACGTCGGCGGCGACCATCTCATCGCCGCCCTCTATGCGCTGCGCGTGCATGGCCGGATCGCGCTGTGCGGGATGATCTCCACGATGGAGGACGCCTCGACGGCGCCCGGGATCCAGCACCTGATTCAGGCCGTACTCAAGCGCCTGGTCATCCGGGGCTTCATCGTGCGCGATCACGAGGATCTCCGGCCGGAGTTCGAAAAGCAGGTCGCGAACTGGCTGCGGACCGGAGAGCTGGTCTCCAAGCAGACCGTGGTCGAGGGCCTGGAGAACGCGGTCGACGCCTTCATCGGCCTGCTGGGCGGGGCCAACGTGGGCAAGATGCTCGTCCGGCTGTCCGACGACGACCCCACTGGGTCCGTGTCCGCGTCCGGGAGCTGAGGGGAGAGCCCGATGGACATCGCCGTACCACCCGAGGTCGAGGCGCTGACCGCGCGGACCAGGGACTTCGTCCGGGACGTGGTCATTCCGGTTGAGGAGGAGACCGCCGGGTCGGTGCACGCGGCGCCGGAGGAGCTGCGCCGCTCGCTGCAGAAGCAGGCCGCGGCGGCCGGGCTGCTGGCGCCGCACGTGGCCGCCGAGTGGGGCGGCTGCGGGCTGGATGTGCGTGGCCAGTCGGTGGTGTTCGAGGAGGCGGGCTACTCGCTGCTCGGCCCGCTCGCGCTCAACTGCGCGGCGCCGGACGAGGGCAACATGCACCTGCTCGAGGTGGTGGCCACGCACGAGCAGAAGGAGCGTTACCTGCGCCCGCTGACGGCGGGCGAGATCCGGTCCTGTTTCGCGATGACCGAGCCGGCCCCGGGGGCCGGCGCCGACCCGTCGATGCTGTCGACCACCGCGACGCCGACCGGTGACGGCTGGCGGATCGACGGGCGGAAGTGGTTTATCAGCGGGGCGCACGGCGCGGGTTTCGCCATCTGCATGGCCCGGACCAGCGGGGCGCCCGGTGAGCGGGGCGGCGCCACGATGTTCCTGGTCGACGGGGACCAGCCGGGCCTGCGCGTGGTCCGGGACATCGACACCCTGGACGAGGGGCTGTTCGGCGGGCACAGCGAGGTGGTCTTCGACGGCTGTGTGGTCGGCCCGGACTCGGTGCTGGGCGAGGTCGACCGGGGCTTCGAGTACGCCCAGGTGCGACTGGCGCCGGCCCGGCTGACCCACTGCATGCGGTGGCTGGGCCTGGCCCGGCGGGCACACGGCATCGCGCTGGACTGGGCGGCGACGCGCAAGTCCTTCGGCGGCCTGCTCGGCGACCTGGGCATGGTCCAGCAGCTGGTGGCCGACTCCGAGATCGACATGGCGGCGAGCCGGGCGCTGATCAGGCACACCGCCGCCGTGCTGGACAGCGGGGCCCGGGGCGGCACCGAATCGTCGGTGGCCAAGACGTTCGTGGCCGAGGCGGTCAACCGGGTGGTCGACCGCTCGGTACAGATCTGCGGTGCGCTCGGCGTCTCCGGCGACGTCCTGCTGTCCCGCTATCTGCGCGAGGTACGCCCGTTCCGTATCTACGACGGGCCGTCCGAGGTGCACCGCTGGGCCATCGGGCGGCGGGCCATCAGCCAGCGGCGGCGCGCCATCGAGGGCGGCGAGGCGCCCCGCTGGCAGCGCTCGGCCGGGGGGCTGTCATGACCGGCACCGCCGTGGACCCGGCGCTGTTCAGCTCGCTCGACCCGCCACGGCTGGCCGGATCCCGCTGCGCGAGCTGCGCCACGGTGACCTTCCCGGCCCAGGCGGGCTGCGCGAAGTGCGCCGGGACCGACCTGGTGCCGGTCGAGCTGGCCGACCACGGCACCTTGTGGACCTGGACCGTGCAGGCCATCGAGCCCAAGGCCCCCTACCGCGCGCCCGAGGGCGGCTTCTCGCCGTACGGCGTCGGCTACGTGGACCTCGGCGACGTGATCGTCGAGTCGCGGCTGGTCGGCGATCTGGCGGAGTTCGAGATCGGTATGCCGATGCGGCTGACCCTGCTGCCGCTGTGGCCAGGCCCGGACGGCGCGCCGATAGTCAGCTACGCGTTCGCGACTGCGGGAGGCAGCACATGAAACGAGCGGAGAGCAGCGCATGAGCACCGAGGTCGCCATCGTCGGGGTCGGCCTGCACCCGTTCGGGCGGCACGACCCGGCCCTGACCGGCCTGGCCATGGGCGCCCGGGCCAGCAGGCTGGCGCTGGCCGACGCCGGGGTGAGCTGGGCCGACGTCAGCTACGCGGTGGGCGGCAGCAACGTCTCGGGCAAGCCGGACACGCTGGTCGGCGTGCTCGGCCTGACCGGGATCCCGTTCGTCAACGTCCGCAACGGGTGCGCCACCGCGGGCGTCGCGCTGGCCACGGCGGCCAACGCCATCCGGGCGGGCGAGACCGACCTGGCGCTCGTGGTCGGGTTCGACAA
>PMOU01000481.1 GCA_003161205.1 Actinomycetota bacterium
ACCCAGACCGCGGGCGCCAGCCCGGACACGAAGGCCGCTCCGCTGGCGTAGCTGCCGTGCGCCGAGAACACCGCGCCGAGCACCGCGATCCCGAACACCCCACCCAGCTCCCTGATCGCGTTGTTGGCCCCAGAAGCGATGCCCTCCTGGTCGCGGCGCACCGAGCTGAGCACCACGTTGGCGACCGGCGCGAAGAAGAGCGACATGCCGACACCGGAGATCACGAACGCCGGGACCATCGTGGCGTAGGGCACGGTCGGGGTGATGACCAGGGCCAGCCAGCCCAGCCCGATGGCCTGCAGGGCCAGCCCGGTGGCGAGCAGGGCCCGGCCGCCGATGCGGTCGGACAGCGCGCCTGCGATCGGCGCGATGAACACCGGCATCGCCGTCCACGGCAGCGTCCGCAGGCCGGCCTGCAGCGGGCTGTAATGCTGGACGACCTGCAGGAACTGTGCGAGCAGGAAGATAGAGCCGAACATCCCGAAGAACATCAGCAGCGACGCCAGGTTGGTCAGCGCGAAGCCGCGGCTGCGGAACAGCTGCAGCGGCAGCATCGGCTCCCGCGTCCGCAGTTCCCAGCCGATGAACGCCGCCACTCCCAGCGCGCCGATCACGATGGGCGGCAGCACGGTGGCGCTGGTCCAGCCGTGGTCGTTGCCGCGGACCACGCCGAGCACGATGCCGAGCAGGCCCACGCTGGCCAGCACGAGACCCGGCAGGTCCAGGTGAGTAGCAGAGCCGCGGCTCTCGGTGAGCCGGGCCCGGGCGATCGGCACCAGCGCGACGCCGATCGGCACGTTCAGCCAGAAGATCCACTGCCAGGACGCGCCTTCGACGACGGCCCCGCCGACCAGCGGNNCCGCCGACGGCGCCCCAGGCGCCCAGCGCCAGCCCGCGCCGCTGCGGCGACACCGCCGCCGACAGCAGGGTCAGCGTCAGCGGGATCACGATGGCGGCGCCCACTCCCTGCACCGCCCGCGCCGTCACCAGCGCGCCGATGCTGGGCGCCAGCGCGGCCGCCGCCGATCCGCCGGTGAACAGGCTCAGGCCGATCACGAACATCCGGCGCCGGCCGAACCGCTCGCCCAGCGTGGCCCCGGTGAGGAGCAGCACCGCGAAGGTGAGCGTGTAGGCGTTGACCGTCCACTGCAGTCCCTCGAGCGAGGAGTGCAGGTGCTCCCGGATCGACGGCAGCGCCGTCGTTACCACCAGGTTGTCGAGTGAGGCCATGAACAGGGCGGCCGACGTGATACCAAACGTCCACGCCGTGCGGCTTTTCGCGGTCATCTGCTTACCTCCTAGAAAGTGATTAGTCACTAACTTGTGCGTTTAAAAAAAATCCTTTATGCCGAACGGGCCGTGGTTCGTCTCCCCGGCCCGTCCGAGCTCGCTCATTTCGGGCACCAGCTGGTCCACCGCTCGTCCACGGCCGGCAGGTCCATCGCCGCGGCCACGTTCATCAGCATGCCGACGGCGAAAAAGTCCACCACGGTCTGGAAAGGCAGCCCGGTCAGCCGCTCGGACAGTTCCCACAGCCCCTTGAACCCGGCCCGGGTCGCGACGCGCACCTCATCGTCGTGGCAGGAGGCGTAGAACTGCATCTGCAGCAGGAGCAGGGTCCGGTCCTCCAGCAGCTGCTCGTAGGAGTCCGCCATCGCCATCAGCGCCTCCTCGCCGGTCAGGTCGCCGGCCGCGGCGGTGAAGGTGTCCTTCACCCGCTGGAAGCATCGCTCGATCAGGGCGATGAACAGCGCCTTCTTGGTCGGGAACAGCCGGAACAGGTACGGCTGGCTGATCCCGGCCCCGCGGGCGACATCCTCGGTCGAGGCGCCCGCCAGCCCGTGGATCGCGAACTCGCCCATCGCGGCCTCCAGCACCAGCTCGCGCCGCTCCGCAGCCGGCATCCGCTGCCTGGCCACGTGCTGCCCGGGGTCCTGCTCGGTCTCGATCACAAGCCCTAAGTTAGTAACGACTCACTACTTTGTCAAGAGCGGCTTCCGGCGCGACTCGAGCGGCTTCGAAGGACCTGCATGCGTCTGTCGTCCCTCGCTCCGGCCAGTGGCGGTGACGTGGCCGCGTGGGCCGCCTCGCCCTGAGCATGACGGGTGACATGGATGCGCCTCCTTTTTCCGGACCGCGGAGCAGGAGGCGCCGACCCGTCGGCCAGAGTTACCGGCGAACCGGAACGTCGCGCTTGACGTTCCCCACGAAGGTCCGCCAGCCGGCCGGCGTGAAACCGAGTGCCGGCCTGGACACGTTCTTGCTATCGCGCACCCCGATGTGACCATCGACGCGCTGACCGACTTCCACGCAGTCCCCGTTCGCGGCACTGTATGAGCTTTTTCTCCACAATATGTCAGACGAATTAACAGAACGCATCTTTGAGTTCCCTTCCCGGGAAACCAGAAGTAATTGACGTCAGCGATATCTCGTTATCATTGCCACGAATCATGGGCAGATGCGATCAATTCCTGCGACTTTGCCTTGTCGTGAGCAAGATCACTCAAACGATCGAATGTGCGCCTGTAAGTAAAGCATTCTTCTTCCTCTTCGACGTAACGGCCGCCGGTCAGGTGCTCGAGGTAGACGACATCGTGATGCGTGACCTCGTGCACCTCGTCGAACTGAAGAAGCACGAAAGCCCCGGTTCCGATGGGGTGGGGCCCGTCTAGAGAGAGAATACGGAGTGTAATGTTAGTACGTTTCGACAGTTCTAGAAGCCGTTTGGCCTGCGCTTGCATTACGTTTCGATCGCCGAACCGCCTAAAAAGGACAGACTCATCGAGAATGGCGGAAAACTCAAGCGGATTGTCCCGGGTCAGGACCTGCTGCCGGGCCAGTCTCGCTTCCACCCGCCGTCTGGTCTCACCCGGTGATACCGGGGCGATACCTTCTACCAAGCCATTTGTCACTTCCCGCGCATAGTCGCTCGTCTGGAGCAGCCCGGGCACGATCAGAGGTGCCCAGCTCAGCACCGACCGGGCCTCGGCTTCCATGCCGATGAGCGCGGAGTACTCCGGCGGAATGGTCTGCGAGTAGGTCTCCCACCAGCCCTTCAGCGTCGCCGCCTCTTTCGCGAGCGCGACAAGTTCGGCCGCGTCGCGGCCCTCGACGCCGTACAGCTTGAGAAGCTTCCTGAGCTCCGCGTCGCGCGGTGGAGTGTGCGCATTCTCGAGCCGGGAGACCTTGGATGCGGACCACCCCATGTGGTCCGCGACCTGATCGCCGGTCAGGTTGGCGCGCTCCCGCAGTCGGCGCAGTTCAGCCGCGAGACGGCGCCGGCGGACGGTCGGACTGACGGGTACCGGCACCTGTCCACCCTCCCGGACGTGCACAGCACGAGTGTTGCATGCATCCTGCACTGTCAACCTAACGCATCAGTTACGAATAGATGCACTGTAGGACACAGAAAAAAATCTGATAATTCTTCCGATAGAACTTGCAGTGGTACCTGCGCTCCCGGACACTCGAAGCAGAGGGCCTACCGGTCCTCGGCGGTCGGCGAGTGGGCCACCCCATCCACCCGGCGACCGAGCAGGAGGCTCGAGGTCCTGCTGGCTGGAGGGAGTCAACATCGTGCGTAGCGTCCCGCTTCACCGGAGCATCATCGCCATTGACATCGAGCGATCCACCGCTCCGAACCGGACCAATCCCATCCGCGAGGAACTGCGGGACGAGGCTTATCGCCTCCTCAGCACGGCCATGCGGACAGCCGGCATCGGCGACGGGCATTGCGACCCGCTGGCCGACCGGGGCGACGGCGTCCTGGCTCTGGTCCATCCGGCGGACGACGTGCCTAAGACGTTGCTGCTCTATCCGCTGATCCCGGCCCTGACCACTCTGCTAGCCGATCGCAATGACGCGCTGGCCGGCGGCGACCGGTGCTGCCGCGAGCTCAGGCTGCGGACCGTCATCCACTCGGGCGAGGTCCACCGTGACGGCAAGGGCTATTTCGGCGAGGCGCTTGATGTCGCGTTCCGGCTGCTCGACGCGCCCCGGCTGAAGGCCTGCCTGCGCCAGGCGGCGACACCGCTGGTCCTGGTCGTCTCGGAGGAAATCTACTGGTCGATCGTGCGCCATGGATACGAAGGCATCCCGGAAAGCGGATTCGATCCCCTCGTCCGGGTCGTGGTCGCCGGCCGTCGGCACCGGGGCTGGGTGCACGTCCCCGTTCCCGGGCTTACCGCCGAGCAGGCAGCGGTCCTCGCCGCCCAGCAGGATCCCATGATCGCGGCCTGATGATCGCAGCCTGATGATCGGGGCCGGTACGCCGGTGGGACGATAGGCAGATGACCAGCGCAGAGCAGGCGGCAAGTGAGCGGCTCCAGGTCCAGCGGATCATCCCGGCCGACGCGGCGGCGATCTTCCGGGTGCTGTGCGATCCGCAGGGCCACGTGGCGATCGACAGCTCGGGGATGCTGATGGACGCCACCGGCGAGCCGGTGCGGGCCGTCGGGGACACTTTCGTGGTGCACATGGACCGCGAGGCGCTGAACGATGTCCCGATGGGCAAGTACGACGTGACGGTTAACATCACCACGCTGGTTCCCGACCAGGAGATCGCGTGGACGATAAAAGGCCGGATCCGGCCACAGATCGGCCACGTCTACGGCTACCAGCTCGAGCCGGCCGGCCCGGATGGCACGCTGGTCACCTCGTATTACGACTGGTCCGCCATCGACCAGCACTGGCGGGATGCCGGGATCTTCCCGGTCATTCCCGAGGCAGCTCTCCGCGCCACGCTCGGGATCCTGGCCCGGACGGTGGCCCGCGGGTACCCGCAGGCCTACAATGCCACGCAAGACGCCCGCGACTGACCGAATTCTCCTCTGACGGCCCTTGCCGCCTGCGCTGGTGCCCGTTCAGTCGACCGCCCCGGAGGGCCCCTTGGACCTGTTCGATCTCACCGGCAAGGTCGCCGTGGTCACCGGGGGCACCCGCGGGATCGGCCTGATGATGGCGCGCGGCCTGCTGCAGGCCGGAGCGTCGGTCTACGTCAGCTCGCGCAAGCCCGAGGCGGGGGAGGCCGCGGTCGCCGAGCTCTCCGCGTACGGCCGCGTGGTGTCCGTCCCGGCTGACCTGGCCCGCGAGGAGGAATGCGTCCGGCTCGCCGCCGAGGTCGGCCGCGAGCAGGAGCGCGTCCACATCCTGGTCAACAACGCCGGCACCACCTGGGGNNAGCCACGGCTGGGACAAGGTCGTGGACCTCAACCTCAAGACGCCGTTTTACCTGACCCAGGCGTTCCTGCCGCTGCTCGAGGCGGCCGGAACCGCCGACGACCCGGCCCGCGTCATCAACGTCGGCAGCATCGACGGCCTGCGCGTACCGGAGCTCCCCATCTACTCCTACTCGGCCAGCAAGGCCGGCCTGCACCAGCTCACCCGGCTGCTCGCCAGCGAGCTCGGACCGCGGCACATCACCGTCAATGCGGTCGCGCCGGGGCCATTCGACTCCAAGATGATGGCGGCGACCCTGGCCGCCGCGCGTGATCAGATCGCCGCCGCCGCCCCGCTCCGCCGCATCGGCCGCCCGGACGACATGGCCGGCGTCGCGGT
>PMOU01000546.1:0-4886 GCA_003161205.1 Actinomycetota bacterium
GATGGCCGCCATCGCCTCGACGGCGGTGCGGACGATGTTGTTGGCCGGCTGGGGCGCGGTCAGCGAGACCCCCGCGGTCTGGGTGTGGAAGCGCAGCCACTGGGCGCGCGCCGTCTTCGCGCCGTAGACGTCGCGCAGCCACCGGGCCCAGATCCGCCGGGCGGCCCGGAACTTCGCGATCTCCTCGAAGAAGTCGATGTGCGCGTCGAAGAAGAACGACAGGCCCGGCGCGAACTCGTCCACGTCCAGGCCGCGGGACAGGCCGAGCTCCACGTAGCCGAACCCGTCGGCCAGGGTGAAGGCCAGTTCCTGCGCGGCGGTGGAGCCCGCCTCCCTGATGTGGTAGCCGGACACCGACAGCGGCTTGTACCGGGGAATGTTCTCGCCGCAGTACTGCATCAGGTCACCGATCAGCCGCAGGTGCGGACCCGGCTCGAACAGCCACTCCTTCTGCGCGATGTACTCCTTGAAGATGTCGGTCTGCAGGGTGCCGTCGAGCTTGGACAGATCCGCGCCCTGACGCTCCGCCGCCACCAGGTACATGCAGAACAGCGGCACGGCCGGCCCGCTGATCGTCATCGAGGTGGTGGTGCCGGCCAGCGGGATCCCCTCGAACAGCACCTCCATGTCGGCCGCCGAGTCGATGGCCACGCCGCAGTGGCCCACCTCCCCCAGCGAGCGCGGGTCATCGGAGTCGCGGCCCATCAGGGTCGGCATGTCGAAGGCCACCGACAGCCCGGCGCCGCCCGCACGCAGCAGCATCTTGTACCGCTCGTTGGTCTGGCGGGCGCTGCCGAAGCCGGAGAACTGGCGGATCGTCCACGACTTGCCCCGGTAGCCGGTGGGATGAATGCCGCGGGTGAACGGGAACTCCCCCGGCCAGCCGATCTGCTCCAGCCCCGGCACCACCGCGCCGGGCGGCGGTCCGTACACCGGGTCGACCTCGAGCCCGGACAGCGTGGTGAAGTCCGCGTCGCGCTTGGCCGCCTGGTCGAAGGAGCGCTGCCAGCGGTCCCTGCCAGTCTGGGCGGGGCCGGTTTCGGCGGGGCCGGTTTCGTCCGGGGTGGCTTGAGCGTCCATGATCCTGCCTCCGGAGGGATGTAGCTCTCAACCAGATAGTAGGACGTCCTACTATTTTTTCAGTCTAGCGCTCACGCGGCGCCGCGGAAAAGGTGACCCGGGGGCGGGCACCAGGACCGTTCGGGAAAAAAAAGAATTTTCTGTGCAACCGATGGGGGGGTTACATCGTCTCTTAAGAGCGCAAGGCGGGAACGGCCCTTGCGCGCAGCGGTGGCCCGGACGCCACGGGGGCGCGCCCGGGCCAGGCCGTCCGGACCAGCGGACGCCCCGATTCCGGTCGCCGGGCAGAGTCGCCGGGCAGAAATGTGGTAGACGTTGCCGTATTACACGGGTGTTCTGCAGGACGCCCCGACCGGCCCCGACATGGTGCTCATGCCGGACGGCAACGGCCCGGGGCGGGTGGCCGCGCCGTTCCCGTCCCCTGCCGGGAACATCATCGAGGGAGAACCGGTGGGCACCGCTGGGGAAGTCGTCGACGCCGACGCAGCCGCCGAGCTGTTCAAGGGCGCCTACCCCAAGCTGGCCGGCTGGGTCAGGCGCCTGGTCGATGACGACGAGACCGCGCACGAGATCGCGTCCGAGGCCTTCGTCCGGCTGCTGTCCCGGTGGACCCGGGTCGAGAGCCCGCAGAGCTACCTGTACATGATCGCCACCAACTTGATCCGGGACCACTGGCGCAAGACCGAACGGGAACGGCGGGCCCTGCGCAACGTCACCGCGGGCGCGGCCGCCGACCCGGTGGCCTACCCGGGGCAGGACGTGGACGTCCGCGACCTGATCGCCTCCCTGCCGCCGCGGCTGCGTGATCCGTTCCTGCTGCATTACTACGGCGGCTTCGGGATCCGGGAGGTCGCGGCCCTGCTGCACCGCCCGGAGGGCACGATCAAGGCGGACCTGTTCGCGGCCCGGGCCAAGCTGAAGACGGCGCTGGGGCAACGCGATGGCTGACCACCACGACGACGTCGACGCCTGGCTGAGCGAGCGCGTCGATCCGCTGCCGCCGCCGCCGGGCACCTTCGAGCTGATCCGGCGCCGGGCGCGGCAGCGCAAGTACCGCCGGCTGGCCATCACCGCCAGCGCCGCCGCCGTGATCGTGGCCGCGGCGGTGACCGTGCCGCAGGTGGTCAACCTGCCCGTGCTCAGTCCGGCCGGCACCTCACGCGTGACCGCCGGGCGCGGACCTTCGGCCACGCCGGACGGCGCCGGGCGCACCGAGTCGGCCGCGGCCACCTCGCCGCCGTCGGCGGCCGGATCGGCCGCGCCCGTGCCGCCTGACTTCCGGCCCACCTCGGTGACCTTCGTCGGTACCGAGACCGGCTGGGTGATCGGCCAGGCGGGGGTGGCCGGTGCGTGCGCCACTGAGTTCTGCACGTCGGTGGCACGCACCGACAACGCGGGGAAGACCTGGACCGGCATCCCCGCGCCGCTGGCCGGCCCGCCGGACGGGGCCACCGGGGTCAGCCAGGTCCGCTTCCTGAACACCGAAGACGGATGGGCGTTCGGGCCTGAGCTGTTCGCCACCACCAACGGCGGCAAGGACTGGACCGCAGTCGGCACCGGCGGCCTGCGGGTCACCGACCTGGAAACGGTGGGCAACCGGGTGTTCGCGCTGTTCGCCTCCTGCACCGGCGGCGGGTCCGCGTTCGCCGGTGCCTGCACGCACTTCACCCTCTACTCCGCCTCCGCCACCGCGAGTTCGGCGGCCGCCGACTGGACGCCCGTGGGCGCCACGACCTCGGGCCTGACCAGCGGCGCGCCGGACGAGGCCGCGTCCGTCGTGCTCACCGGCAGCCGGGGCTTCCTGCTCGCGCCGGACCGGGCGCTGTACGCGGGGCCGGTCAACGGCGGCGGGGCGTGGAAGCTGGTGAACTCGATCACCCCCGCCTGCCCGGTCGGGGCAGCTCAGGCGGACGGGCAGCCCGCGGGCGCGCTGCTCGGCGCGGTGAGCGCGAAGGAGCTCATCCTGGCCTGCGCGGCGGTCGGCAGCTCCGGGGAGTCCGGGGGCTCTAGCGGGTCCGGGGGCTCGGGTGCGTCCGGGGACTCTGGGGGGTCGGGCGGCTCCGGGGGCCAGGAGAAGCTGGTCTTTTCTTCGCCGAACGGCGGGGCGAGCTGGATCCAGATCGCCACCGCGCCGACCACGGGCATCGCGACCTCGGTGGCCGCGAGCCCGGCGGAGGCTGTCGTGCTCGGCACGGACCAGGGCATCGACGTGCTGCCGCAAGGCGACATCGCCTGGCAGCAGGCTCACCTGACCGGTCCGCTGCCCGCCGGCGGGTTCGGCTATGTGGGCATGACGACCGACGAGCAGGGCATCGCACTGCCGGCCGACCCTGCCTCGGGCGCGGTGTGGTTCACCTTCGACGGCGGGCGGAGCTGGCAGCCTTCGGTCATCAACGGCTCTTAGGCCGGGTCGGGGGACTCTGGTCGGCTCAGGTCGGCTCCGGGGGCTCTGGTTTGAAGTCGCCGGCGGCCAGCCGCAGCTCACGGAACAGGTCGAAGATCTCCTTCAGCTGACCGTCCTGGAATCCGCCGAGCCCGAAGTCCGCGGCCGTCAGGTCCCCCGTGGCCCGGGCCACCACGGCGCGGCCGGCCTCGGTGATCTCCGCGAGCCGCCCACGGCCGTCGGACGGGTTCGGCCTGCGGATCACCAGCTGCTGCCGTTCCAGGCGGTCGATGATGTTCGTGACGCTGGTGGGATGCACCATCAGGCGCTCGCCGATCACCCGCAGCGGCAGCGCGCCGCGGCGGCTGAACGTGAGCAGCACCAGCGCCTCGTAGCGCGCGAACGTCAGCTCATGCGGCCGCAGCAGCGCGTCGAGCTGACCGATGAGGATCTGCTGCGCCCGCATGATCGACGTGACCGCGGCCATGGAGAGCGAAGGGCCGAACCTGCTCGCCCAGATGTGCGCCGCCCGGTCAATCGGATCAAACGGCAACTCAAGCGGCTTAGTCACGGGTACACCGTATTCGGGGTCTCAGCATCCGGGGTCNNCGGGGTCTCAGCCCGGGTGCCGGTCAACCAGCTCCTCGGCGGCCTGGAAGGGATCAAGCGAGCCGTCCGCGACCTGGCGGGCCAGCGCGTCCACGCGACCGGCCGACAGCCGGCCGCGCAGCGCGGCGAAGGCCAGCGCGGTGATCTCCTCGCGAGCCCGGGCCTGCCGCCGCTGGGCCAGCTCTCCGCTGGAGTTAAGCCAGGACCAGTGCGCGTCAAGTGAGCTCACCAGCTCCTCGATCCCCTCGCCCTTCATCGCGACGGTGGTGATGATGGGCGGCTTCCAGTCATCGGTCTTGCGGTCGGCCAGCGCGAGCATGTTGCGCAGGTCCCGCACCACCTGCTGGGTGTCTGGCTTGTCCGCCTTGTTCACCACGAACATGTCGGCGACCTCGAGAATGCCGGCCTTCGCCGCCTGGATGGCGTCTCCCATGCCGGGGGCGAGCAGCACGACCACCGAATCCGCCAGGGAAGCGATCGCGACCTCGGCCTGCCCGACCCCGACCGTTTCGATGATGATCAGCTCGAAGCCGGCCGCGTCGAGGATCCGGATGGCCTGCGGTGTCGACGCCGCCAGGCCGCCGAGGTGCCCCCGGGTGGCCATCGACCTGATGAAGACCGCCTCGTCGGTGGCGTGCTGCTGCATCCGCACCCGGTCACCGAGCAGCGCCCCGCCGGTGAACGGCGACGTCGGGTCGACCGCGAGCACGGCCACCCGGACCCCAGAACCGCCGGCCGCGCGGAACGCGCCTACCAGCGCGCCGGTCACGGTGGACTTGCCCACTCCCGGCGAGCCCGTCAGCCCGATGATCCT
>PMOU01000546.1:4919-7049 GCA_003161205.1 Actinomycetota bacterium
TTAGCCTCGCACCCGCAGCAGCAGCGCCTCGCCCTGGCCGCCGCCGCCGCACAGCCCGGCGGCGCCGAGCCCGCCGCCGCGCCGGCCCAGCTCATACAGCAGGGCCAGGGCGATCCGGGCGCCGGACGCGCCAAGCGGGTGGCCGAGCGCAATCGCGCCGCCGTTGACGTTCACCAGGTCGGGGCTGACCCTCAGGTCGCGCATGGACTGGATCGCGACGGCGGCGAACGCCTCGTTGATCTCCAGCAGGTCCAGGTCGGACACGGACTTGCCGGCCTTGGCCAGGGCCTGGGAGATGGCGTTGGCCGGCTGGTTGTGCAGCGAGTTGTCCGGCCCCGCGACGTTGCCGTGCGCGCCGATCTCGGCCAGCACGGGCACTCCCGCCCGCTCGGCTGCCGCCGCCGACATGACCACCACGGCGGCGGCGCCGTCGGAGATCTGCGAGGAGTTCCCCGCGGTGATCGCGCCGTCCCTGGCGAAGGCCGGCCGCAGCTTGGCCAGCGTCTCGGTGGTGGTGCCCGGCCTGATCCCCTCGTCGGTCTCCACGAGCAGCGGCTCGCCGCTGCGCTGCGGGATGGCGACGGGGACGATCTCGGCGGCCAGCAGGCCCTTCTTGGCCGCCGACGCGGCGCGCTGGTGGCTCGTGGCCGCGAACTCGTCCTGCTCCGCGCGGGTGATGCCGAGCTTGCGTCCGCTGTTCTCGGTGGACTCGCCCATGGACAGGTGGTCGAACGCGTCGGTGAGGCCGTCGATGGCCATCGAGTCCTGGACTTCGACGGGGCCGTACTTGTAGCCGGCCCGGGAGTCCGGCAGCAGATGCGGCGCGCGGGTCATGGACTCCATGCCGCCGGCCACGATGACGTCGTATTCGCCGAGCCTGATGAGCTGCGCGGCGAGCGCGATGGCGTCCAGGCCGGACAGGCAGACCTTGTTGACGGTCAGCGCCGGCACCGTCATCGGGATGCCGGCCGCCACCGCGGCCTGGCGGGCGGTGATCTGACCCGCCCCGGCCTGCAGGACATGGCCCATGATCACGTACTCGACCTGATCCGGGCCGACCCCCGCGCGGTCCAGGGCCCCGGCGATGGCAACACCGCCGAGTTCGCTGGCAGACTTGCTGGCGAGAGACCCGAGCAGGCGCCCGACCGGTGTCCTCGCGCCACCGGTGATGACCGGCTGACGTGGTTCGCTCATGTCTGCAACGATACCTAGTGAGGTTCGGAAGGGAACTATGGAGCTACCTGTGCTGACCCGCATCGATCATGTCGGCATCGCCTGCCGCGACTTGGACAAGACCATCGGGCTGTACCAGGATACGTTCGGCCTGGAGGTTGTGAGCCTGGAGGTCAACGAGGCCCAAGGGGTCCGTGAGGCCATGCTGGGCGTCGGTGCGGCCGGGACCGCCGCCCCGGCGGGCGGCCCCGCCGCCAGTTACGTTCAGCTGCTCGAGCCGCTGGCGGCCGACACGCCGGTGGGCAAGTTCCTGGCCCGGCGCGGCGAGGGAATTCACCACATCGGCTACGGGGTCAGCGACATCAGCGAGGCGCTCGCCGCGGTCGGCGGCACGGGGATCCGGCTGATCGACGAGCGTCCCCGGCACGGGTCCATGGGCGCGTCGATCGCCTTCCTGCACCCGGCCGATCTGGGCGGCGTATTGACCGAACTCGTCCAGTTCGTTACCCCGATGTGACCCGATGTGTCCCCATATCCAGGGGTGGAGAGGATTTGCCGCGATGCATAGCATAGAGAACTCCGAAGGGCCCGCCAACGGACCCGAGGGAGATGTAGTCTGCCTGTCACCGGGCGAGAGTCGTACCCGCATGGCTGACACCCGCCGTACAAATTCCGCCGCCTTCACGTCTAGCCAGGATTAGGCCATATGCAATCGGACATTGACGCCCAGCTGACCAACTTCTTCGAAGAAGCCCCGCCGCGCGAGTTCGCTACGGTCATGCGGGGTTACGACCGTCATCAGGTCGATGAGCACATCAGGCAGATCGAAGCCGAATCGCGCACCAACCGCGAGTCGGTTCAGGCTATGAAGCGGGAGCTGTCCGACGCGCACCGCCAGATCCAGGAGCAGGAAAGACCGACGTACTCGGGCCTCGGCGCGCGCATCGAGCAGCTGCT
>PMOU01000546.1:7121-8518 GCA_003161205.1 Actinomycetota bacterium
GAGCTGACCTCGATCACCGAGCGCGAAGTGGCCAAGCTGCGGGCGACCGCGGACCACGAGGTCGCCGAGAAGCGGGCCGGGGCCGAGCGGGACATCGCCAAGCTGCGCACCAGCACCGAGCGCGAGGTCGCCCAGCTGAAGGCGACGGCCAAGCGCGAGCGCGATGAGATCCTCACCACATCCAAGCGCCAGGCCGACGAGATGCGCAGCCAGGCTCAGCGGATTCTCGAGGAGAGCGAAGCCCAGCGGGCCCAGGCCGAAGCCGAATTCGAGATCCAGCTCGCGGCGCGCCGCGAAGAGGCCGAGCGCCAGGAAGGCGAACGGCTCTCCGCGGCCCAGTCCGCCACCCAGAAGCTGGTGTCCGAAGCCGAGCAGCGGGCATCCACCGCCGAGCAGCGGGCGGCCAAGGCCAGCGCCCAGGCCGACCAGACCCGGCGGGACGCNNCTGCTCGCCGAGACCAAGGCGGACGCCGAACGCCGCCGGGCGGCGGCGCAGCGCGAGGTCGACGACCTCACCCGGCAGAAGGACGGCATCGCCAGCCACCTGGCGCAGGTGCGCCAGCTGCTCGGTGGTCAGATGGCCGGCATGGCGGGCATGGACGCGGCGATGCAGGCGGCCGCGACCAAGCCGGCCATTGCGGCCGACCCGGGCCCCGCAGCTCCGGCCGGTTCCTCGTCGGGTGCCCCAGCTGGTGCACCGCGCAACGGGAACTCCGGCCAGGCGGCGCCTACGACGGTGCAGTCGGTTCCGTCCGCAGGCGGCCACCAGGCCACCCAGGCGTCCCCGCCGCCGACCCAGGTCCAGCGGGCCGCGGCCGGATCCACCAACGGCGGTTCCGCGCCTAGCGGTTCCGCCGGGACCCAGGCCACGAAGCAGGCGCCCAACGGCAAGGAAGACGACGAGGACTGGTGGACCGAGTAGGCGAGTAGGGACTACCCGCCGGTAGCGCGGGCGAAGGCCAGCAGATGCAGACGTGGGAGGCAGTCAGATCCCGCCGGAACGTCAGGTCGTTCGAAGACCGGCCCATTCCTGGTGATCATCTCGATGAGATCCTGGAAGCCGGACGGCGTACGCCCTCGTCTCAGAACTGGCAGCCGTGGGATTTCGTAGTAGTCACCGAGCGTGAGCGACTCGTCAAACTCGCGCAGACGTGGCAGGGTGCCGGGCACGTAGCCCACTCGGCGGCCACGGTCGCCTTGGTCGCGTCGCCGCCCGAGGACGAGCGGCGGCGCGGCACCCTGTACTACGACCTGGGCCAGGCCACGATGAGCATCATGCTCGCCGCGGCCGGCCTGACGATCGGCAGCTGCCACTCCGCGGTCGGGGACCAGGAGCTAGCCCGCGAGATACTCGGCTTCCCGGCCGATAAGTTCTGTGCGTACCTGATCTCGCTCGG
>PMOU01000499.1 GCA_003161205.1 Actinomycetota bacterium
CTGCCCTGGTGGCCGCCCCCCGGGATGATCACGAACGGCACGTTCGCCAGCCGGGTCTGCAGCAGCTGCCTGAAACTCGCCGCCGCGGCGACATCTTGCCCGTCCTCGGCTCCCGCCGCGAGCCAGAATGCGGGCAGCTCGTCGTTGATCGGCACCCTGGTGACGTAGTCCCGCGGCGCGTTCAGCAGCTGCAGCGCGGGATGCCCGAGGAACACGTCGACTATGTGCGGCTTGCCGCCCGGCTTGTTGCCTTCGGGCACCTGGCTGGCGATGGGGTAGAAATAGCCCGACATCACGCCCGCGGCTCCCCAGCCGTTCGGGTCCTGCAGGGCGATATTGGCGGTGCAGTAGCCGCCTTCGGAGTAGCCGGCTAGACCCCAGGCCCGGCCGGGCGGCTGCACGCGGGCGATTCGCGCGATGGCGGCGGGCACGTCATTCGCGACGAAGGTCATGTCCTGGATGCCGCCTGGATCGTTGAGGCACTGCAGCTCATACTGCATGCCGCCGTCGGTGTCGGGCATGACCAGCACGGCGGCGTCCGCGGGATGAGACTCGAGCAGGTTGAGGAAGGTAGGGATCACCCCCATCACGTCCACCCAGGCCGCGGGGTTGCCTGGCGAGCCGTGCAGCAGCTCGATGACAGGGAACCTGGAGTGCAAATAGGGCTTCTGGAAGTACTGCGGCGGCAGATAGACGTATACGTCACGAGTGAGGTGGCTCTTCGCACCGGTAATCGTCGTCTGGAAGAGGTATCCGACTTCGGCGTCTTCCGCCGTGGTGGTAACCCGGCCGATATCCTTGTCGAAATTCTTGTTCGACCCGGTTCCAGCTGCTGCTGCGTACTTGGGAATGCTGCTTACGCCCTGACCGGTGAGATCGTTGATCATCCCGCCCCAGGTCTGGTAGTAATCGTAAAACTTATTGACGGCGGCAACACCGAAGAACATTGCCGGAAGAAATGCCAGGCAGGCGGCAAACACGCGGAATACGAGCTGCCTGGCCACGGCCACCCAGACCAGCAATGCCCCGAATATCACCATCAGAAGCAGGAAGAACCCGGTCCCCTGGGGTCCAAACACTCGTTCTCCTCGCCGGAGTCTGGCTCAAGAGGTGGCCGGGCTATCGGCGGCAGGCCGCATCCCGCTCACAACCTACTCTCATGCCAGAACGTCCGAGACGTGACGTTAAGTTCCGTTAAGCACGTCAGACGTGTACGCGGGCCGCTCAGCGGTGGAGGTGGGATTTGAACCCACGGAGGGGTTGCCCCCTCACACGCTTTCGAGGCGTGCGCCCTCGGCCACTAGGCGACTCCACCGCTGGTGAGCTTACCCCAAAGCAGCGCGTGACCGGCAGCACGACTTACCCGCCATCCCGTCTCCGGACAGCGAAGAAATCGCGCAGCGCGGCGCCGCACTCCCCGGCGAGAACGCCGCCGATGACTTCCGGGCGGTGATTCAGGCGGATGTCCCGCAGGACGTCCCAGAGCGACCCCACGGCCCCGGCCCCGGGATCCTCGGCCCCGTAGACCAGCCGGTCGAGCCGCGCCGCCGTGACCGCCCCCGCGCACATCGTGCACGGCTCCAGCGTCACGACCAGCGTCAGGCCGGTCAGCCGCCAGCTGCCGCGGACCTGCGCCGCCTGCCTGATCGCGACAATCTCCGCGTGCGCGGTGGGATCGCGGTCTTGTTCCCTGCGGTTATGAGCCCGAGCGACAACCGTGCCCGCGGCGTCGAGGATGACGGCGCCGACTGGCACGTCATCGGGGCTGGCCGGGCCGCCTGCGGCCGGCTCCCCGGCCGCTCCCTCCGGCTCGGCCTGTCCCCGGACGGCCAGCCGCGCCTGCGCCAGGGCGAGCCGCATCGCGGGCTCGAAAGCAGCGGTATACCCGGTCACGGGCCGAGCGCGACATCCAGCGCGCGCTCCACCGCCTCCCCGAAACGCAGCCGCTCGGCGATGCCGGTCACGGCATCTTCCGGATAGAGGTCAAGGTCGGCCGAGATGGCGCCGAGTTCCATCTCATCCAGGCCGAGGTCCGCGAAGATGGACATGTCCCCGGCCGGAAGCACCTGGTCGAGCTCGTCATCTGACGGCACCGGGATGTCCAGGGCATAGAGCACCTGGCGGGCCAGCGGATAGTCCACGGCCGCGGTGAGGTCGGAGAGGAACAGGGACACGTCGTCGCCGAAAACCCGGACGGCTACGAAGAAATCGTCGCCTACGCCCGCGAAGCCGATGGTCCCGCCGATGCTCGGCTGCCGCCTCAGGGCCCGCAGGAGACCGTCCAGATCGGCGGTAACCGCGGTGGGCAGCACGTCCGCCTCCCACTGCTCTTCTTCCCGGTAGACGATGACTGCGAAGTCAGTCTCACCCACGTCGGCCACCGTCATCTCACCAGCATGCTCTGCACGGTCGAATGCTGTCAGATGGCTGCCGGTCGCGGCGGCAGAATCGCCGATCGAGGCCATGGACGGACGATTCTGCCGTCGGCGCCGACGCTGGCGGCACGCCCGGTCACGCAATGTCCTGCCGATCGGGCATACTGGGACCGACATGGGGCATACTGAGGCCGACACGGCAGCTTCATCCCGTTAGCCTTGGCCGGCAAATCGGAGAGGGCTAGCATAGGTTCTCTGGCAAGTAGGGCTAGTCTGGGCGCCCTTGGGAGGCGACGTGACTTTGAAAACCATCCTTGGGTGGCTGGCTGTCGCCTTTATCGTCTGGTGGGTGATCGAGCAGCCCACCGGGGCGGCGCACATCGTCCACAACATCGGCACCTTTCTGACCACGGTGGCAGCCGGGCTTTCCCACTTCTTCGCGTCCGTCTAAGGACGGGCTACCGGGATGAGGCTGGTTCCGAACACCGAAGATACGGTGCCGCCCTCCCTAGCCAGGTACCTCCTGCCCAACGAGCGCCATGTCATTTCCGTTCGCGAGCACCCCGCGGTGCTGATCCGGCCTATCTTCTACCTTCTCGTCGGGCTGGCCATCGCCGGCTTGGTGACCTCGATCGCGCGCGGCAACAGCATCGTGATCCTCGTCATCTGGCTGGCGTGGGGGCTGGGTATCGTGTGGCTGCTGGTCAGGCTGGCTGAGTGGTATGTCCATTACTTCGCCATCACGTCGCAGCGGCTGATGCTGTCGACCGGCCTGGTCACCAAAAAGGTGAACATGATTCCCCTCCCCAAGGTGACGGACATAGAGTTCCGGCGGTCCACGACAGGCCGGTTCCTCGGCTACGGCGAGTTCGAGATTCTCGCGCCGGGGATGGACGGCAGGATGCGCAACATCAGGTTCCTCCCCTACCCGGAGCAGCTCTATCTCGAGGTGTGCGGACTGATGTTCATGGGCGGCAAGCCGCCGGAAGGCGGCGAATAGGCGAGCAGGCCAGCCCGCTCAGCCAGGCCGCCCGGGCCGCCCGGGGATTAGGAGCCGCCGGGAACGGCCCGTTGCCCCTGGTGGAGGAACCAGTCGTGGGCGGCGACCGCTGAACCGCGGGCGCCCGCCATGTCGAGGTCCGGAACCAGGGTGATTTCAGCGGCCCTGGCCTGCTCTTCACGCAGCACGGTGTTGGCGCGCACCTCGGCGAAGAACCAGTCACGGAAGTGCGGCGCGGCTTCGACCACCCCGCCGCCGAGAAAGTAGGCGTCGGGATCGAGGAAGTTCGCGGCGATGGTGAAAAGCCGGCCCAGCGCGATCGCCTGCTGCCTGAAGATCGCCAGCGCCATCGGGTCACCGTCTTCGGCGTACTTGCGGACAAGCTTGGCCGCCTTGCCGATGGGCACGGTGCCGAGTTCGTGCCCTTCGTACCTGGTGAGCCAGTAAGGCAGCAGGTTGTTCTGGATGCCGGTCAGCGAGGCGACGCTCTCCGCGTCGCCCGACTGCCCGCAGTTGCAGGCCGGCATCGGCTGGCCCGCGTCCAGCAGGCCGTCCAGCGGGATGGGAACATGGCCGAGCTCTCCGGCCATCCCGGCCGCGCCCTTGATCACCTGGCCGCCCTCGACGATGCCGCCGCCAAGCCCGGTCCCTACGATCGCGGCCACGGAGCCGCGCTGGCTGGACTCCGCGCCGAACCGGACGTGGTGGGCGTAAAGCGCCGCCGAGTTCCCGTCGTTGTTGTAGATCACCGGGAGCCGCAGGCGATCGGCCAGCGCTCTGCGGATGTCGAAACCGCGCCAGCCGGCGTGGCCGAAGTTCGTCGCGCCCTTGGACGAGATGACGCCATCGCCGCTGGCGGGACCGGGCGTGTCGAGGCCCACCGCCCGGACCGACGTTATCGGCACGGCGGTAAGTTCGAGCACCTGCTGGACGGAGTCGACCAGCGACTGGATGGCCTTGTCCGGGCCCTCCCTGACGTTGCTGGGGAGCTCCGCCATCTGGTCGAGCAGGAACCGCTCGCCGGCGTCGAGGACCGTGGCGTTGTTCATGGTGCCGCCGTTATCGAGACCGACGACAACCCAGTCGACTGGCATTCGCCCTCCTCTTCCGGCCGCTGAGCCACGCTAAGTCTATGGAAATGACCTAGCAAAGAGCAATATCACTCCCGCAGGCCGTCCGGCTTCGATCCAGCGGCATCGCGCCACGCCTGCGCTTCCTGAGGGCTGTTACCGGTGAGCGCGGTAGCCGCCGCGAGCGCGAGCGTGGCATGTACCTGGGCGGCGGCTATGGTCTCGCTGCGGCCAATCCCCTTCGGCTCCCCGTAGTTGGGGTCGGCCAGCAGTTGCTGCGCCTCGTTGTAATGCTCGGGCCCCGTCATGGTCGGGCCTCCCTCTCAGTCGCTCTCCAATTACCGGTCGCCCGCCGGGCCGCAGGAGGTGCCCGGACATGAAACAGCAGTCCGCCCGGACACTGCATCCGGGCCGGACTGCTGCTGTCGACGCGGAGGATCGGGGATTTGAACCCCGGAGGGGCGTTAACCCCAACCGCATTAGCAGTGCGGCGCCATAGACCGGACTAGGCGAATCCTCCACCCGCACGAGCGGTGCGGCAGGCCATAGCGTACCGGCACGGACCCGGCCCAGCAAAGCGTCCCGCCGGGCCAGGTCAGCGCACCTCGACGATCTCGTAGTCGCCGCGCTGGTACGCCTCGCGCATCTGGCGCTTGGAGAACTTGCCCACGCTGGTCTTGGGCACTTCGTCGACGAAGCACCAGCGCTCGGGCAGCTGCCAGCGCGGGATCTGCTCGGTCATGAAGGTCCGCAGTTTCTCCGCGGATACCTCGGCGCCCGGCCGCAGCACCACCGCGGCCAGCGGACGTTCTCCCCACCTCTCGTCGGCGACGCCGATGACCGCTGCTTCGGCCACATCCGGGTGGGCCATCAGGACATTCTCGAGCTCCATCGAGGAGATCCACTCACCGCCGGACTTGATGACGTCCTTGGCCCGGTCGGTCAGCCGGATGAAGCCGCGCTCGTCCAGCGACCCGACATCCCCGGTCTTCAGCCAGCCGTCGTGGAACTTGGCCGCGTCGTCGTCCTTGTAGTACGAGCCCGTTATCCACGGGCCGCGGACCTCGACTTCCCCGACCTCCGCACCGTCGTTCGGCAGTATGTCACCGCTGTCGCCGGTCAGCCGGCCCTCGACGGCGCAGAACAGCCGGCCCTGGCTGTCGCGGTAGGACCACGCCTCCTCCTCGCTGACGCCGGGCGGCGGGTTCGCCACGCTGGCCAGTGGTGAGGTCTCCGTCATACCCCAGGCCTGCAGGATGCGGACGCCGAGCTCCGATTCATAGCTGGCCTGCAGCGCATGCGGCACCGCGGAGCCGCCGCAGACCACCAGGCGCAGCGAGGACAGGTCACCGCCCTCGGCCCGCATATGCGCGAGCACGCCCGCCCAGATGGTCGGCACCCCGCCGGCCACGGTAACGCGCTCGTCCTCGATCAGCCGGACGAGCGTGGCTGGCTGCAGGTACCGGTCCGGCATGATCAGGTCGGCGCCGGACATCAGGGCGGCATAGGCCAGGCCCCACGCGTTGGCGTGAAACATGGGCACGACGGGAAGCACGCGGTCCCGTTCCGAGATGGCGAAGGCATTCCCCAGGCAGGCGCCCATCGAATGCAGGTAGCTTGACCGGTGGCTGTAGACGATGCCCTTCGGGTGCCCGGTGGTGCCGCTGGTGTAGCACATCGCGGCGGCCGAGCGCTCGTCGAGCACCGGCCACGGATGCGACTCAGCCTCCGCGGCGATCAGTTCCTCGTAGTCATACACGTTCGCGCCGCTGAGCTCGTCTGCCCCCGGCGTCTCGGCGAGCGGCGAGCCGCTCACGATGACGTTCCGGATGGTCGGCGCCTGCGGCAGGATCTTCGCGAACGTGGGCACCAGCGAGGCGTCCACGATCACCGTGTGATCTTCGGCGTGGGTGGCGATGTAGCCGACATCGGCCGCAGCGAGCCGGATGTTGAGCGTGTGCAGCACCGCGCCCATTGACGGAACCGCCAGGTAGGCCTCGAGGTGCTCGGCGTTGTTCCACATGAACGTGCCGACGCGCTGGTCGCCGTCCACGCCCAGGCGGCGCAGCGCGTTCGCGAGCTGCGCCGCCCGGCGGCCCGCCTCGGCGTAGCTACGGCGCCTGGTCCCGGCACCGGTCCAGGTGGCAACCTCGCGATCACCGAATATTGACGTTCCGTAGCGCATGATTGACGCGATCGTCAGCGGGACATCCATCATCGTGCTGCGCACGGGCCTACCTCCTCAGGGTTCCTGACCTGCCTACCTGATAGTGCCATGAGTCGGGCGGCCGGCAGTAGCCCCATGACACGATGACAATGGTGTCATTGGTGGCAAAGACGGATAAGTCGCAATTCTAGGAGTTTCTGGTCAGGAATCCGAATTCGCGCCAAGTTCGGCGTCGATGCGCAGCCTGGCTACCGCTCGCGACACCGTGCTCTTCACTGTGCCCAGGCTAATGCCGAGCGTCGCGGCGATTTCCGGCTCGGTCATGTCCTCNNAAATACCTGAGCATGACGGCGGCGCGCATCCGTTGCGGTAGCCGGTCGAGAGCTCGCCTTACGACCTCGGCCATGTCGCTTTCCCGCGCATGGTCCGCCACCACCTGATCAGGCAGTTCATCGGTGGGGAATTCCTCGACCCGGCGGCGGCGCCACCACGATATGTGCGTGTTGACCATGGCGCGCCGTACATATGCGTCCAGAGCGGCGCGGTCGTTTATTTTGTCCCATGCCAGATAGGTCTTGGCCAGCGCGGCCTGGACCAGGTCTTCGGCATCGGCCCGGTTGCCGGTGAGCATGATCGCCACTCTCAGCAGCGAGGCCCCGCGAGCCAGGACGTACTCACGGAAGGCCGCGTCGTGGTCGCTAGCTCGCGCTTCCTCGTGATTACCGACGCAGCTCATGCCAGCTACTTTACTTAAAGTAGCTGGCATATTACTTAACGTACTCGAATTGCGGGCTTACGGGCTCGCTAGCTATCCACCGGGGATGTATCTCTGTGTCCTCACAGATAAAGGTGGCTGAATCACTTGACGTAACTGTCCGCACCAAGCAGGGTCAAGTTGTGGCCTATGCAATCCCACGGAGGGCAAGTGCGGCATTTGGCGGACATTCCGCGTTGGTGCGACGATGTCACGGAGTCTGCTCGTCCGGCACGATTTGCGCGCAGGTCACTGCTGAAGGCAGCGGTTCTCGGGCGCCCAGATGAATCAGATTTTCCGGCGGTAACGACGGCGGGGTACGGCACGGAGACGGTGGAAACATCGTTGGTGTACACGGTAACCGGCAGGATTCTGGACGTCAGCCCGCATATTCTCGTGCTGCTTACGGAACGGGGCGAGCAGCGTTTTCCGCTGGCGGCCTCGGCGGAGGCATGGCGAGGAGGATCGATTTCCCCGGCGGCGCTCCGGCGAGGCGATCACGCGGTTCTCCGGCGCCAGTTCCCCGGCGGACCCGTCGTGGACCGGATCTGGGCCGAGGTCGGCCGCGTGACCGGAACCATCATCGAACGCGAAGGGCCGGCCAGCCTGCTCGTCGATGAGGGCCCGGCCAAGGGACGCCGGATCGTGATGATCGCCCCCGAAGCCGCCGGCCGGATTCAGGTCCGCTTCCCGCGCCTGGAGCCGGGCTACCTGATCGACGTCATCGGCTTGAAGCATGACGGCTTCCTGCGGGCCCTGATCCCGGCCACGTCGCAGCCTCCCTACCGGGCCGGCCATCCGCCCGCGGCGCCTATGGTCAGCGGCCATGTGCCCGATCCGGTCAGCGGAACGGCTGTCTGGCACGAACCAGACGAAGAGCAGGAAAACCTGCTCGGTCTGGCCTACCCGGCGCTGGATCCCGAGACGAGCTGCGAGCACGGCGCCCCCACGGCGTCTTCGTGCTCGCCAGCCACCTATGCGGTGGACCCGCACGCTACGGGCCCTGGCTGCGTACGGCTGCCCTACCTGTCGGTCGGAAGCCTGCTCCGGCTGCGCAACGACTGCGCGGAACGCACCCGGCTGCTCCCGGTTACCAGCTGCGGAGCCACGGCCAGGCTGTTCTGCGATCGCTGTGTCACCTGCGGGACCTCACGCAAGGGCAGGATCGCCGACCTCACCATGGCCGCCTTCGTGGAACTCGGCGGGGCCCTGGAAGTGGGCTGCTTCAACGCGACGATGATGATTGGCGGCTAGGCGCATGCTCGCCCTGCGAGAGGTCCAGATCCCGCTGCTCGCCGTCATGCTGCTCGGCGCCTGCGCGGCCAAGGCCTGGCGGGCGCTGAGTTCGGGTACGGTCACGGCGGGGCTGGGTCCGACCGGGCTGTTCCCGGTCCACCTGCGGCGCCCCATCACGATCATGATGTTCCTGGCCGAGCTGAGCCTGGGCCTGGGGCTGATCGGCACCGCCGGCCGCATTCCGGATACCGCCTCGCGCCTGCCCGCGACCATCGTGCGGACGGCAACCGCACTGTTCTTCCTCATCGCCGTGGGCGCGCTGAACGAGCTGAGGCAGCGGCGCCCCGATTCCGGCTGCGGCTGCTTCGGCGAACTCAGCGATACGCCGATCGGCCTGCGCACCATCGCTCGTTCCGGTCTGCTGTGCGCCTCAGCCGTCGCCACGATCGGCGTGCCCGCGCTCCGTATGCCGTCCTCCCCGAGACAGGCTGAGCTGTGGCTGGCCGGGCTCGCCTTCGAGCTGGCCCTGATCGCCTTCCTGTCGCCCGAACTCGGCGAGATCTTGGTCCGACTCGGTTACTCCGAGCCGTGCGAGCTGCGCAGGCTTCCGGTCGGGCGGACCATGTCCGCCCTGCATGCCAGCTCGCAGTGGCGCAAGTACGCCAGTCAGGTTTCCACCGCCGAACCGGCCGATGTCTGGCGGGAAGGGTGCTGGCGATTCGCGGTGTACCCGGGAATCGTGCGCGGACGGCGAGTGGACATCGTCTTCGCCATCTACCTGCAGGCCCGCAGGCCGGCCATCCGCGCGGCGGTGCTCGACGCGGTCACCGGCGAGGTCCTCGGCCGGCCCGAGGTCCGCGAGTCTGCCGTTCTCTAGGTGACTATAGAAAATCTGCTAGAAAACCCGATAACCGGCTAGCCGTCCTGACGCACACCGCTAGAGCGGCTGAGACCGCAGGAACTTGCCGAAGTGCGGGACCGTGAACGCGATCAGGCCGCGCTCGGAGCTGTAGATCAGGCCCTTCTTGATCAGGCCGTCACGCGCGGGCGACAAGCTCGACGGCTTGCGGCCGAGCTCGTCGGCCACGACCGACGTGGGCACCGGATCATCACCGGTGGCGGCCATCGCGCGCATGTACTCACGCTCGGCGGGCGTGGCCCGCTCGTACCTGCTGCCGAAGAACCCCACCGCCAGCTCGCCCTCGGCCTCGGGCGCAGCCACGCTGACGTCCGCTTCCGTCACCGGGCTCGCCGCGGCTACGTCCCAGGTGACTTTGCCGTAAGCCTGGACGAAGTACGGGTAGCCGTCGGCGGCGGCGAACAGCGCGTCGAGCGCTCCGGATGTGAAGGTCACGTCCTCCCGCTGGGCGGGGGCGAGCAGCGCCAGGTCGGCGGCTTCCCGTTCGAGGCGATCGATGCGCGCGTACCTGAACAGGCGCTCTGAGTAGCTTTTGCTCGCCGACAGGACCGACGGCAGGTGGGGCAGGCCCGCGCCGACGACGATAAGCGGGCCGCCCGTTTGGGAGAGCTCGTGGCAGGCGGCGCACAGCGCGGACACGTCGGCCGAGGGGACGTCCTGCATCTCGTCGACGAACAACGCGATCCCGACACCGAGGTCAGCCGCGACCGAGGCGGCCTCGGCGAACAGTTCGGTGAGATCGACCTCCAGGTCACCCGAGTCGGCCCGGCCGCGCTGAGCCGGCACGTCGATGCCGAGGGCGACGGTGACGGAAGATCCCTTCGGCGCCGTCGGGTCGCGCTGGGCGAACGCCTTGAGGACGCCGAGGAAGTACTCGATCCGGTCCGGGGCGCGATGCCGCGGCGCGAGCTCCCGCACGGCCATGTGCAGCGCGCCCGCGACCGGGCGCCGGATCGACTGATCCGGCCTGGCTTCGATCTTCCCGGTGCCCCAGAGCCGTTGCAGGGCCATCGACCTGAAGGTGTTCAGCAGCACCGTCTTGCCGACGCCGCGCAGCCCGGTGAGCACCATGCTCCGCTCCGGGCGTCCGCGGGCGATCCGCTCGAGGACCACCTCGAACTGCTTGATCTCCCGGTCGCGCCCGGTGAGTTCTGGCGGTCGCTGCCCTGCACCGGGGGCATACGGATTGCGCACCGGATCCATAACATCGGACTCTATGACCTGGTCTAGCCTCAACCCTAGATTTGCCTAGAAAGCCCTACCGGCGTGTCGGCTCGGAGTTTGCTGGATTCAGGGCTCGCGGGGATTCAGGGCTCGCGGGATTTGTTGATACGAGCCAGGAAGGCGTTGTAGGCAGCCAGCTGGCCGTCGTCGTCATCGACGCTTTCCGTACCGCTGGCCGGGGCGGCCGGCTGCGGCGCGCTGCTGCTCCCGCCCGTGTCCCGGTGCGAGCTGACCAGCGTGGCGAAATTCGCCCGGCGCGCGACCTCCAGCCAGCCGAGTCCGCCATCGCTGCTGGTTTCCCGGCTCCAGGCGAAGAACACCGCCAGCACGAGCACGAACATGATGCCCGCGCCCCCCACCCACATCACCGCGCCGCCAGTGTGCACGTCGTTGATCGGGCTGGGCGCCCAGCTCGGGCGCAGCGTGGCCAGGGCGGGGAACGGGTTGCTGCTCTCCGAGCCGAGGATGAGACCGGTGAAGGCGTCCACCGGCATGGCGATGAAGAGCAGGAAGATCCGGGACGGGTAGGAGACCCGCCACCTGATCGGCTCGCGCCCGATCAGCGGCAGGAAGTAGATGTAACCGGCGACCAGGTAGAGGGCGTGCTCGCCGTCGTGCACCGCCCCGTTGGTCAGGACCAGGTTCATGAAACCGGTGAGGTGCGTGCCGACAATAGTGGAAAGGTAGAGCACCGCGCCGAACGGGGGCCAGGTGACAGCGGCCACCACCCGCGAGCGCAGCGTCTTCTTGGCCCAGGTGTGCAGGGGGTTGCGGCTCGCGTGCAACAGCAGCGTCCCCGGCTGGCCGACGACCAGCAGCGGCGGCGCGACCATGATCAGCAGCAGATGCTGGATCATGTGATCGGTGAAGAGCACGTCGTCGTAGCGGCCGATACCGCTCTGCGTCGCGATCACGACCACGGCCAGGCCGCCGAGGAACAGCCCGGTGCGCCACAGCGGCCACGGGCGCGCCGGATGACGCCGCCGCACGCGCAGCACGCCCCACAGGTACAGGCCCGCCGCCACCACGACGAAGCCCGTGACCACCGGCGCGAACTGCCACCGGGTGACGACCTGGAGCAGGCCGAACGGAGGCAGTTGCTGGCTTCCCATGCCGCCGAGACTACCCGCGGCCTCGGCTCCTGGACGACCGGGTGGGCGGGTCTGGCGTGATGGTGTGCCCGGCGGCAGCTGCCGCCGGTCGGCCCGGCCTTCTACGCTGTGAGCGTGGAGACCCTCACGTTCTTGTTCACCGACATCGAGGGCTCGACGGCGCTGCTCGGGCGGCTGGGGGAAGACCTCTACGCGCGGGTGCTCGCCGGGCATCACGCGCTGATCCGGTCGGCGCTGGCCGCACACGGCGGCCGCGAGGTGGACACGCAGGGGGATGCGTTCTTCGCCGTGTTCGCCTCACCGCGGGCATGCGTAGCCGCGGTGCTGGCGATGCAGCAGGCTATTGCGGCGCATGCGTGGCCGGGCGCGGAGCAGGTCCGGGCGCGGATGGGCATCCATTGCGGCGAGGCTTCGCGGACGGCTACCGGCCTGGTGGGCCTGGAGGTGCACCGGGCCGCCCGGGTCGCCGCGGTCGCCCACGGAGGGCAGGTGCTGGTCTCGGAGGCGGCGGCGGTGCTGGTCCGGGACGGGCTGCCGCCGGGCGCGGCGCTGGCCGATCTGGGAATGCACCGGCTGAAGGACCTGGGCCGCCCGGAACGGATCTTCCAGCTGCACGGGCCGGGTCTGCCCGCGGAGTTCCCGCCGCTGCGCTCGCTGGGCAATCCGGCGCTGCCGAACAACCTGCCCGCCCAGCTGTCGGCGTTCGTCGGCCGGGACCGGGAGCTGGCCGAGGTTCGGGCGCTGGTGGAATCGGCCCGGCTGGTGACCTTGGCCGGGGCCGGCGGGTGCGGCAAGACCCGGCTGGGGCTGCAGGTGGCCGCCGGGCTGCTGGACGGGTCCGGGGACGGGGTCTGGGTGGCGGAACTGGCCGCGGTCACCGACTCCGGCGCGGTGCCGGCGGCGATCTCCCGGGCGCTGCGGCTGGCTGTCAATCCGGGCCGGCCGGCGCTGGAGACCCTGCTGGATGCCCTGGCCCCGCAGGATGTGCTGATCGTGCTGGACAACTGCGAGCACCTGATCGGCGGCTGCGCCAAGACCGCGGAGGCGATCGTGCGCCGCTGCCCGCAGGTGCATCTGCTGGCCACCAGCCGGGAGCCGCTGGGCATCGGCGGGGAGACCATTTACCGGGTGCCGTCGCTGTCGCTGCCCGGATCTGACGATTCTGACTCCGGGACGCCCGGGTCGTCCGATGCGGTGGCGCTATTCGCGGACCGGGCCCGGGCCGGCGGCGTCGCCCTGTCCGTGGAGGAGCAGGCGGGGCCGGTGGTGGTGTCGGTGTGCCGGCGGCTGGACGGGATGCCGCTGGCCATCGAGCTGGCCGCGGCCCGGCTGCGGTCGATGTCGCTCGGTGAGCTGCATGACCGGCTGGATCAGCGGTTCCGGCTGCTGACCGGGGGCAGCCGCACCGCCCTGGAACGCCAGCAGACGCTGGCCGCGACGGTCGGCTGGTCCTATTCGCTGCTGACCGGCGCCGAGCAGCTGCTGCTGGGGCGCCTGTCGGTGTTCGCCGGCAGCTTCGGCCTGGACGCGGCCGAGGCAGTGTGCGGGTCTGGTGACCTGGACGTGCTGGAGGTGGCCGGCCTGCTCGGGTCGCTCGTGGACAAGAGCCTGGTCGTGGCCGAGCCCGCCGCGGGAACCCTGCGGTACCGGCTGCTGGAGACGATCCGGCTGTTCGCCGCCGAGCGGCTCGTCGAGGCCGGCGAGGATGAGGCCGCCGCGGTCGCCGCGGCGCACTGCGCGCATTTCCTGTCGGTGGCCGAGCAGGCGGCCGCTTACCTGACCGGCCCGGAGCAGGGCCGGTGGCTGGCCCGGCTGGATGCCGATCAGGCCAACCTGCGGCGCGCCGCAGGTCATGCGGCCGGCCGCCCGGACGGGACCGCGGTAGTGCTGCGCCTGGGCGTCGCGCTGGACCGCTACTGGTGGGCCCGCTCGCGGCAGCAGGAGGGCTTCGGGCTGCTCGTGCCCGCGCTCCGGCGGCCGGACGCCGGCGCCGACCCCGCGCTGTTCGCGATGGCACTGGGCACCGCCGCGGTCGTCGCTTTCTTCATCAACCTCGCCACCGCACGGCAGCTTGCTGAGCAGGCGGTCCAGGTCGCCCGCCAGCTGGGGGACGACCGGCTGCTCAGCAGGGCCCTTGCGGCGCTGTGCACCGCATGGCACTTCGCCGGCGAGACGGAGGCAGGGCGCCCCTTCGGGCAGGAGTCTGTCGAGCGAGCCCGCCGCCTCGGCGACGACGTCCTGCTGGCCGAGAGCCTGGCCCACTATGTCCTGACCCTCGACCCGGCACGGTCCCCGCAGCTGGTTAGCGAAGCGATCGCTTGCACCGAACGATCCGGTGACCATCTCCACAACTGCCTCCTGCACAACAACGCCGGCCTCCATGCCCTGATGGTCGGAGACATCCCCGTCGCCCGGGCTCACCTGGAAGCCGTGGCACGAGCCGCGCAGCAGGTCGGGTGGGAGAGCGCCGAACTGCCGGCGAACGTGGGCCTGATGCTGCGCGCGGAGGGAGACCTCGATGGCGCCCGGTCCATGTTCGAGGTCAGCCTGCGGTCCAGCCGCCAGAGCGGGTACCGCAGAGCCATGGCCTATGGCTTCTTGTACCTGACGTGCGTGACCGGCGATCTGGGCGACTGGGACCGGGCTGCCGTCCTCCACGGCTCCGTGCAGGCGTTTCAGGACCAGACGGGCACCCCGTGGGACGACTTCGACGCGCGCTACCGCCAGGACAGCCTCGTCCAGGCGCGTGCGCACCTGGGCGACGAGCAGCTGGAGCGAGCCTACGCCCAGGGCCTGGCCCTTAGCCTCGAGCAGGCCCTCGACCTGGCTCTGTCTTCAGAAGCGGGGCGGCGCGACCGCGACCATGCCGCTGCGCGCGCCACCCTGGGCGATGCTGTGTTCGATGCTGCCCGTCGGCCTGGTCCTGCGCTTAGCCAAGCCGATGCCATAGCCGTGGCCCTGGGCACAGCCCAGCCAGCTCCGGGGCCTGCGCCCGCGGTGACCGTTCCAGTCGCCCGTCGCGTCCCGGCGGACAGCCCGACTGGCCCGCTGTCGGCACGAGAGCGGCAGATCATGGCGCTACTTGCCGGCGGAGCGAGCAACGCCAAGATCGCGGAGACGCTCTTTGTCACGCCCAACACAGTGCGAACGCACCTGGACCGGATCAGGGACAAGACCAGCGCCCGCAACCGCGCCGAACTGACCCGCTACGCCATCCAGGCGGGCATCGAACCGGTCGTCCCTTCCCCTTGATATGGGCCGGCCGGCCCACACCTGCGCGCGTGTGGTAGGTCGCTCGGCCTCTGCCGCGCGGCGCGAGCCGGACTTTATGTTCGGCTTATGAAACTTACATTCAGCAAGGCACCGACCTTTACGAAGGCAATTACCGCCTCGGCGGTATTCGCGATCGCGTATCTGGCGTCGACCTCCAACCTCCCGTCATGCAGCGACACCGTCGCGATACTCAGCTCGGGCGAGTGCATAGAACGCCAGAGCTTCCTGCACACGGCTTCCGGCTGGCTAGCGCTGATCTGCCTGGTCGCCGCCGTGGTGCTGCTCGCTCTCAAGCACAAGAACTCCATCCTGGGATGGCAGGCGTCGGCACAGCAGGCGCACCAAGGGCCGTCGGCACAGGCGCCGGTGCCGACACCGGTGCCCGGGCGGGCTTCGAGCTTCTGCGCCAAGTGCGGCACCCGCATCATCGCGGGAGACAGCTTCTGCCAGGGATGCGGAGCATCAATAGGGTCCTTGTAATCC
>PMOU01000376.1:0-5734 GCA_003161205.1 Actinomycetota bacterium
AGCAGCTTGAATGCGAGCGCGATGCGGGCGAAGGAGCCCAGGACCAGCAGGGCGGTGATGAGGGCGCCCGCCGCCAGCGCCCACAGCCAGGTCGGCCCGGCGTGCAGGAGCTGCATGCCGGAGCCGATGGCGACCAGGTCGGCGGCGATGTTGAGGCCGTTGGCCACGATGAGGGCGCCCAGCAGGACGGCGAGGATCACCCGGCCGGTTCGCTGGAAGTGCCGCACGGCCAGCTCGCCGAGACCTGTTCCGGTCGCCAGGGCGGTGCGGTCACAGATCTCCTGGACCGCGGCCATCAACGGCAATGTCAGCAGGGCGGTCCACAAGAACGCCAGGCCGTACTGGGCGCCTGCCTGGGAGTAGGTGGCGATCCCGGACGGGTCGTCGTCGGACGCGCCGGTAACCAGCCCCGGTCCCATGGCTCGCAGGTACTGGCGCCAGACCGGTCCCACGTTCTGCTTGGTGAGATCGAGTTCCGATCTCCGCGTTGATGACTGGGCGGCACTGGCTTCGACCGGTGCCGCCGCGGGTGCCTCCTCAGGGTTGATCGCCATTAGCTAGCTAAGCTGGCCAGGTGCTCAACGACGCAGCGGCAAGCGGGACATGATCAGGTTTCACGGGAGAAATCCTCGAGGCGGTTCCAGAATGCGCGGTACTGCCGGAGTGCCGTGCGCAGTTCCTCGGTTCCCGCCTCATCGCCTTGCCAGGCAGACAGCAGCGAATGCTGCCGCTCCTTGACGGACATGACGATCGACTCGACGCTGTCGCCGACGAGACCGGCCGCCAGCTCAAGAGATGAGCGCGGATCATCGACGAACATCGACTGGATTGCTTGCCAGCGTGTGCTCCGGCTTGTGCCGTCCCTGGCCACAGGCGCTGCGGGAGCTGACCCAGGCCCGGCGGCCGGGGACGCGGGGGACACGGAGAAGGAGAAGGGTGCCGCGGCATCATCCGGGCCGGCCAGGTCCGGCTCCGCTGCGGCGCTGCCCAGGGCGTTAATGAACGGATACTCCGGCGCAGCTGGGACAGGTGACCGGGGATCGTCTTTCGGTATGGCATGGGCCGGATCCCAGCTGGGTTCTGGCCTATTCCGGTCATCAGCCGGTCCTGCTTGTGAGCGCTTGCAGTCTCGCTTGGTGAGCTCATTTCGTCAGCTCCTGAGCGTCTGATCCATTGACATGCTGGCGGGCGGCGATGGGATCGTCGGCGGCCTTGGCGCGGGCTACTGCGGCGTACACGTCACCGTCCCTAGGGGCCATGGCATCCGCCGCGATGACCTGCCCGAGTTCGGTCGCTGTCAGCTCGTGCCCCGCATCAGCGGGCTCGCCGAGGAGGTCACCGAACAGGGCGCGGTAGTGGATCATGGCTAGCCGCAGGTCCTCCGTGGAGGCCGTGCCCGCAGCGGCGCTGCCGCTGATTTCCTCGGCCGCCCGGTAGTGGCCGAGGGTGTCTGAGTGCTCGACGGACAGGTCGGCAAGCACCTGGTCTTGATGTTCGGAGGGGTAGCCGCGGTCGGTCATCACGGCAGTGACAAGCAACTGCGAGCCTGCCACAGCGTCCGCTGGCGCGTCGACGAACCTCTCCTGGACATCTGCCCACTGAGCCGCGTAACTGGCGCGCGCCGCATCCGTGAGCGGCTGGATGTCAAGGTCCCGGACCCGCCGCTCTCGCTCCGCCAGCTCCGAATCCGCTTTGAGCTTGCTATCACGCTCACCTGCCACCCGGTCATATTCCGGGCCGAAGCGCTGCTGAAGCCGGCGGCGGCGCATGATCGCCATCCCGCCGGTCACTAGGGCTGCGACCACGATGACGGCCACAACGATGACCACGATGATCCCGGTTGACATAAGGATTACCTGCTTTCTCGATAGAGAGTGCCGCGCCGCAGCCCGGATGCTGGGCAGGGCGCGAGGATGACAGCACGCTGGTACGCGCCAAGAATGAGGCCATGAGCGTGGCGAGGCTGAACGTGGCGGCGTCGTTCGTACCGAGCCGCGCCGCGGAGTGCAGCTCCGATAGCGGACTCGACGGCGCCGGGCAGGCCGGTAAGGTCAGCAACGGAACGCAGCCGCGACTGCCACCGGGCATCTCTGAGCTGCGCCTTCGCAACAGCCGTGCCTGAGGGATCCAGTTCGGCGGCCAGGCTCACCACGGTCACGTCGTCGTGATCATGGGCTGATGGCCGCGGGAGCGGGATCAGGCCGCACTCTGCGTGCCGCGGTTTCGGCGGCACGCCAGCTGCCATGGCCCGGTCATGCCTGGCGGCGCTGCGCCGAACGATAACCTGCTCATCGCTGGCAGCCAGCGGGATCCGCTGGCTGATGGGTGCTGTCATGGCGTCCCACCTGGCTCACCTGGAATTGTCAGGTACCGCCGGGGTCCAGAGCAGCAGGAATCGCAATCTCACGTGCGGGCAAGCACGATGAGGGCAATTGTCCTGCTCGTGACAGTACGCCCGATTCGCCAGGGCGGCAAACGCCGCGGCAGCCCAGCCAAGACACCCGCTCCCGCCAGCCCCGGAGGCAAGGCCGCATCCAGGCCGGGGCCGGCGCGATCTTCGCGTTCCCGCTGTGGATCGGCGCCGCGATCCGGGTCGGCGTGCTCGGCCTGTACCGGGCCCGGCGCCGGCGGATCTCGCACTGCACCGGGCCGAGATCGACCAGGGCGTCGGGATGCTCACTGAGCAGCTCGGAACCGGCGTCGCGGGTGCATTCATAGAATTGCGGGCCTATGCTTTCGTTGACGACCTTCGGCTGACCGATGTTGCCGTGATGTCATCGCCCGCCGCCTGCGGCTGTACCCCGACCCGGACCCTTCCCAGGATGATAGGGCGTGAGGTACGTGCTCGGCGCTAGTGCGCCCGCCGCCGGTCCGGGCTCCCGCAACCGATCTTGCCGCGTTTCCTTGGAGGTGAGCGGGGATGGACGGACAACTGCTGGCGACGACATTCGTCGAGCTGACTGACACCATGGTCGCCGACTTCGACGTGATCGACTTCCTGCACGTGCTCACTGACCGCAGCGTGCAGCTGCTTGATGTCTCCGCCGCCGGGCTGCTGCTGGCCGACCCGCGCGGTGAGCTGCGGGTGGTGGCGGCCTCCAGCGAGGCCGCCCGCCTGCTGGAGTTGTTCCAGCTGCAGAACGACCAGGGTCCCTGCCTGGACTGCTTCCGGGGTGGCCAGCCCGTCACCGTCGCCGACCTGAACGCGGAAGCGCAGCGATGGCCCCGGTTTACGGCTGCCGCCCAGCAGGCCGGGTTCGCGGCCGTGCAGGCATTGCCGATGCGGCTGCGCGGCCAGGTCATCGGGGCGCTGAACCTCTTCCGCGCCATCCCGGGCGCCTTCGATCCCGCGAACGTGCGCGTCGGGCAGGCCCTGGCCGACGTGGCCACCATCAGCCTGTTGCACGAGCGCAGCATGCGCCACAGCGACCTCCTCCACGAGCAGCTGCAGGCCGCGCTGAACAGCCGGGTCATCATCGAGCAAGCGAAGGGCAAGCTCGCGGAGCGCCTCGGCATCGACACGACCGAGGCATTCAGCATCCTGCGCAGCTTTGCCCGTAACCGCAACCGCCGCCTGGCCGACCTGGCCCAGGCGCTCATCGACGGGACCGATCCCCTCATCGGCCAGACCCCGACCGGGTCACGGCAGCCAGCCGCCGGGCAGGCACAAGCCCCCCGAACCCGGCCCGGGGCGTAGGCCGTGACTGGGCAGAGTTGAGGCAAGGCTGGCCAGAACCGGGCGCTACCCGAGCGCAGACACCAGGTAGCAATTGTGCATGGATGCCGTCGATGTCTTCCCTGGGTGGCCACGACCTTCTCAACGCTGCAGACGACCGGCAGCCTCGACCTGGCTCGCATATCCGCTGATGACATGACCTGCCTGGTGCGCCTGGATCTGGTAGCGGTAGCGGCGGGCCGTCCTTCTGCCTGACGAGGTAGTCGGCTGCGTGGTCAAGGCCGGTGATGATGCCGTGGGCGCTGCGCTCCGTGATGTTCAGTGGGCGGCGATGGCGCGCAGGCGCATGCCCGGGCCACGGGCGATGTACAGCAGCACCCGAGCTTGGTTGGTCAGGAAACGCCGGCTTGCCATGATAATGTTATACCCTTATTTCCGGAAAAAAATTGCTTGTTATAGGTTGCCGGTGTAGTTTGGAGGTAAGTATCGAGGCCGATTTCCCGGGTCCATGCTAGGAATCCAGCTGGAGGCATCGCATGGGTGAGCATCATCTGCGTCAGCGCGTCGAGGTCAGCGATGATGACCGAAAAGTGGCCACGGCCGAGGTGACGACTTCCGATGGATCTGGAGGCACCGCCCGGGTGTCGTTGCGCGCCGAGCCGGGGCACATCACTCCCGGGCGCCGCGCGAGCCTGGTCGATGCTGTGCTGGATCTTCCCGAGGTGCAGGAAAGCGCACGCGTGGAGGCGGCATTCCGGCTTGGCGATGACGAGTCACTGCACCGGCTTCAGGAGCGCTGCGAGGACGTCAGTACCCGCCCGGCCGGGTGGAGTGCGCTCGTCGATGCGAACCTTCCGTCCAGCCGCGTCGGGCAGCACGTCCCAGACTCGGTCGGCGAGGAACCCCTGCCGGGCGCGTAGCGATTGGGTGCAGCCCTAGCGGGGCCGTTCAGCGCGGGCCCCGCCTGGGCAGCGGTTTCGTCTATCGCCCCGCGGGGCAGGTCGAGGTCGCGTTCGATGTCTTGCAGGCTGCGGTTCCTGGTCTCGGGGACCTGCCGCTGGAAGTAGACCACGGCGGCGATGGAGAGCCCGGCGAACAGGAAGAAGGTCCCGGCGTACACCGATGATCATGACGTGGCGTACCGCCGGGCGGAGCACCTCGCGGAAGCTGGAGTTGCGTTCGGACAGTTCGCGTACCTCGGCGATCTCAGCGTCGATGTCACCCTCGCCGCGCACGCGGTGCAGGACCTTACGCGCCTCGTCCTCGCGGCCCTGGGCAACCAGCCAGTGCGGGCACTCGTGCTGGAAGAGCATGCCGGTGAACATCAAGATCGCCGGCACCGCGGCCAGCCGAACATCAGCCGCCAGTTCTGGGTGGACGCTAGCCCGTAGTCCACGAGGTAGGAGGCGAGGATGCCGGAGGTGATGGCCAGCTGGTTGAAGCTGACCAGGGCGCCGCGGACCCGCGGCGGGGCGACCTCGCCGATGGGTGCGGATAAGGCCCTGTGATCTCCTGCCAGGGATCAGCATGTTGGCGATGATGCCCATTACCGGCTCCTTAGTCAGCGAAGTGACAACGTACGCGGCAGTCGGTCATGCTGGGCAGATCGCGATGGGAGAGCAATTTCCCGGGTTTCTCACCGTCCTGTGGCCGTGGCGTCTTTGCCGGCACCGTTCCGTGCACGAAAAACGGACCCCGCTGCTTTACCGCGAGTATCGCGGTAACTGCAGCTGCCGGGTCCGGAGCAGTACTGCCAATAGAGGACCATCACGCGCCTTCGCCCCAGCTGCGCCACTGTCACGCAGCCGGGCGGCCGGTCACGCTTGCGCAGTGGTGGCTTATTGCCCTGGTGTCAGGTCGCGGTACCGGACCTCGAGCAGGCAGTAAAGGCCGTAGCAGAACAGGCCGGACGCGAGCAGCGCCAGCAGCCACGGACCGTACTGTGCGCTAGCCACCGAACGGAAGATCGCGTCTAGCCCCTTCGCCTGGTCCGCGGTGGACAGCACCGCGGCCCTGATCAGGAAGACACCGGTCAGGACAAACACGACAGCGCGCGCG
>PMOU01000376.1:5849-6659 GCA_003161205.1 Actinomycetota bacterium
CAGAACGCTGAGTACAGCAGGAATCCCCACGACGACACCGCACGCTGCCGCCACTTGCCCGTCGTGCTTGTGGCGCGGGCAGCCCGGAACACGGCTTCAAGCAGCTGGGTGAGCGCGTACGCGGCGAGCCCGGCGACCAGCAGCACCAGCGGGATACGTCCCCACGCGCCGGCGACGGCCGCCTGCACCGCCCCGGCGCTGCTCGCAGGCGCGCCAGTTCGCCCGTGCGAGGCGAGCGCCAGGCGGAAAGCGAGGTAGCCGACCAGGAGGTACACCGCGCCGCGGCAGGCCAGACCGAGCCGGGACCCCGCCCGCAGCCAGATCCCGGACGCACCCCGCGCCATAGACACTGCAGCTGCGTCCAGGGCCGTCCGGGCTGTCCTGCCTTGCGCCTGGGAGTCCTTCACCGCACCGTGTTCGCCTCCCGCTGACCAGTATGCGCGCACTTGACCCAGCTGGACAGACAACCGGTCCGCACGGCGAATGCGCACGCCCTGATCGTGACTTCGACGGTAGGGCAGTCGTAGCCCTGTGCGGGGAGGTTAGTCTGGTCGGCACCCGGGTGCCCGTCGCATCTGGTCACCGGCGGCGCCGCGGCGGCCCGGATCCGGGTAACATCGACAAAGCGGCGGGTATCGCTTTGGGAAGAAGGCTGGTGTGTTCGAGGCTGCTGACATCCGGGAATGGCGCGGCCACGACGTGGTTGACGCCTCAGGTCACAAGATCGGCGAGCTAGAGGCCGTCTATGTCGACACCGGCACCGACCTGCCGTCGTTCGGCACGGTCGAGGTCGGAATCCCGACCCGGCAC
>PMOU01000309.1:0-1627 GCA_003161205.1 Actinomycetota bacterium
GTGGCCCTGCCCTGATGGCACGATCTCAGTCACGCTGTCTATTCTGCCTACGTGAGGCGACTGGAGTGAGCGACCTGCTGGCCGACGCGGAGGCGGAGCTGTACGCGGCCGACCCGGACGACTTCACCCAGCACCGCCAGGATCTCGCCGCCCGGGCCCGCGAGGCGGGCGAGCCGTCCGTGGCCAGGCAGATCGCCGGGCTGCGCAAGCCGACCCGCTCGGCCTGGGTGGTGAATCGCCTGGTCCGCGCCGACCCGGAGGTCGCGTCCCGGCTGGCGGCGCTGGCCGCCGACCTGCGCGACGAGCAGGCCATGGACGGCACGAGGATCCGCGAGCTGACCGCGGCACGNNCCTGGTCCGCGCCGCCCACTGGGCCGGCTTCGGCCTGGTCTCGACCGCCCCTCTCCCCGAAGACGCCACGTCACCGCCCACCCGGACCTCCCCGGCTCCCGCGACCACCCGGCCTCCGAAGCCGGCCAGCCCCCCGGCCCCGGCCAAGCCCCCGGCCCCGGCGCCGGCTGAGGTCGCCGCGGAGCGGGAGCGCCGCCGTCGGGAGAAGATCCAGTCCGCCGAACGGGCCGTGGCTGAAGCCGGCGAGGCCGCCGAATCCGCGGCCGCGGCGGAGCAGGAAGCCGAAGACNNGACGGCAGTCCTACCGGGCCGAGTCGAGGCGGCGGCGGGCCGCTCAGGAACTCAGCCGGGTCCGGGAGTAAACCTTCCCGGGGCGCCAGCGTCTCCTAACACGTGAGCCGGTCCTGAGGTGTTACTGGTCGGAGGTGTAGCCCGTGGACGGTCGTCCGCCTGAGCCGGACGGTTTCCGCGACTTCGTCGAGGCGCGATCCAGTGCGCTGCTGCGGTCGGGCTGGCTGCTGACCGGAGACTGGCCGAGTGCCGAGGATCTCGTGCAGACTGCGCTGGCCGCGGCCTGGCCGCGGTGGGAGAACCTGACCAGGCAGGACGCGCCCGAGCTCTACGTGCGGAAGATCATGGTCAATACCTACCTGCGCTGGCGGCGGCGGCGCTGGACCGGCGAGGTGGCGACCGGGCGGCTGCCCGAGCTGCAGGCGTACGGGGATGCGTTCGCTCAGGTCGATGCCCGTCAGGCGCTGATCGCGGCGCTGGACCGGCTGCCGGCCCGGCAGCGGGCGGTCGTCGTGCTGCGTTATTTCGCCGACCAGACGGAGTCCCAGACCGCCGAGGCGATGGGCTGCTCGGTCGGCACGGTGAAATCTCACGCGTCCAAGGCCCTGGCCCGGCTGCGCGGGGCACCGGGGCTGGCTGAGCTCATGACCGGAGGTGTGGCGTCGTGAACACCGAAGAACGGCAGCTGTCGGACCTGCTGCGCCGCCTCGCCCCCGAGCCGCCCCGCCAGGTGAGCGTCGACGATGTCGCCGTCCGCCTGTCCGGCCCGGCCGAGCGCAGGTCGCGGGGCCGGCGCTGGGCGCCACTGCTGGCCGCGGCCAGCGTGTTCGTGGTGGCCGGCGCCAGCGCGGGCATCGCGGTGGCGCTCACCTCGCATCACGGTTCGTCCTCGCCCTCAGGCACGGGGCTGAACTCGGCGTCGGCCTCCTCTTCCGCGGCCCCGGCGGAGCGCGTCGCCGACGGGATCTGGGGCGCCGAGCTGATC
>PMOU01000309.1:1707-9146 GCA_003161205.1 Actinomycetota bacterium
CTGGCCCCGCTGACCTCGGTCGCTGTGCCGGTCAGCGGTCAGCTGCCCGCCGCGCCGGAAGGCGTGCTGGCCAGCGGATCCGGCGGATACCTGTACGTGGCCGCGGGCAGCGGCGTCGCGGTGGTGGATCCCGGCACGCACCAGGTCATCAAGCACATTCCCATGTCCGCGGGCCCGGTGACCTCAGTGGCTGTCTCGCCCGACGGCAGCAGGCTGTACGCCAGCACCAGCAGCTCCTTCGACCTGGCGACCTATAACCCGGCCACCGGCGCGGAACTCGGATTCTCTGCCGTGCCCGGTCTCGCCGGTACCGAGGGGAACCTGGTCGCGACCTCCGGCGGTGTCTGGGGTACGAGCGGGGTCGGCATGACCGAGCTGACCTGGTTCGCCCCGGGCGCGCAACTGTCCCGCATGGTCCGTGTCGGCGCGGGGACCGGTGCGGGCCTGGATTCCGTTCCCAGCTTCAGCGGCGGCACCGTCTGGATCGGCGGCTCGCACACGCTGGACTGCGCCGACCCGGAGACCGGGCGGGTGCTCGCGAGCGCCACCATTCCCACCGACGGCGGAGTGGTGGAGTACTTCGGCAGCGTCACGGTCACCGGCGGCCACGCCTACGCCTACTACCAGGATCCCCGCAGCCAGCAAGACGGCATGGTGACCCTCACCCCACCCAGCCAGTGTTAGCCCGGGGGGCGACCCCCGGAACCCCCCGATCATGGGGGGAAACCTTTCCCCCATACCCCCTCGGCCCCCTCCGGGGGGAACTATCACCCGGGTCCGTCCGTCACTTGTTCCGCGGGTGGCGGCGGACCTGGCGGCGTTCCGTCGCCGAACGGCCGGCCNNCCCGGTGGTGCGGCTCGAGCCAGCCCGACAGGTCGGGTCCGGCCGGGACGATCTGGGTCGGGTTCACGGTGGTGTGCACGCGGTAGTAGTGCTGTTTGGTCTGGGTGAAGTTGATCGTGTCGCCGAAGCCCGGCGTCTGGTACAGGTCGCGCGCGTAGGCCCAGAGCACCGGCATCTCGGTGAGCTTGGTCCGGTTGCACTTGAAGTGGCCGTGGTACACCGCGTCGAACCGGGCCAGCGTGGGCCACAGCCGGATGTCCGCTTCGGTGATCGTGTCGCCCGCCAGGTAACGCTGGCTCGCGAGCCGGTCGGACAGCCAGTCAAGCCGGGCGAACAGCTTGCCGTAGGCCTCCTCGTAGGCCGCCTGCGTGGTGGCGAACCCGCACCGGTACACGCCGTTGTTCACGTCCTCGTAGACCAGATCGCTGATCTCCTCGATCTCGTCGCGCAGCTTCTCCGGGTACAGGTCGGGCGCACCCGGCCGGTGGAACGCGGTCCACTCATGTTCCAGGTCCAGGGTGATCTGCCGGAAGTCGGCGGTCACCACCGCGCCGGAGGAGATCTCGACGATGGCCGGGACGGTGACGCCCTGGTCGTAATCGGGCACCGCCTTCTCGTAGGCCTCCCGCAGCCAGTGGATGCCCAGGACCGGNNTCGAACGTCCAGCTCCGCCAGTCATGCTCGGGCCCGCAGATGCCCATGGACAGCGCGGGCTCAAGCCCGAGCAGTCGCCGGACGATCATCGTGCGGTTCGCCCACGGGCAGGCCCGCGCCACCACCAGCCGGTACCGGCCGGCTTCGACCCCGAAGGTGCCGTCCCGCCCGTCGGCCGTGATCCGCCCGTTCAGGTACTTGGTGTCCCGGACAAACTCTCCCGCAGTATTCACCCTCCCGACGCTACCCCCATGCTTCCGTTTTCAACTACCCGCTCCTCCGGCCCTTCCCGTGAACCCCACTCGCCCCAACCCGCCCGCACGTTCCGACACACCTCCACCCTGCAGGCGCGACGATGGTCCATCGCTGTTGTTCCGGCAACACCGATGGGACTTCGAGGCCCGGTTCGGGGCCTTGGCGCCGCGGAGTCTGCTGAGTGACACGCAGCGAACGATAGGCGTTCATAGGTGCGGGTAGCCAGACGACCGCTAGGGTCAGCGGATGCCGTCCCACAGGGCGCGCTCGTCGCCCGCCGGGTCGTCGGCGGCGTCGATGTCGGCGGCGAGCAGGGCGGTGGTGCGGCGGCCGGTGTCGTAGGCCGCCCAGCCCGGATCGCCGCGGGTGATGAAGTCGACCCACACCTGGTGGACCTGGTCCGCGACCGCCTGCGAGGGCGTCTCACCGAGACGGGGGGGCAGCTCATCAAGGGTGATGGTGTCGAACACGAACGGGACCTCGGCGCCGTGACAGGCGCCGAGCCCGTGGTTGTCCTGCGGTTCCGGGTAGTCGAAGCGGTACATCCAGGTGCTGGGGGTGCCCGCCGCGATCCGTGCTTCGGCGACCCGGATAGGCGGGATCCGGAAGAACCAGTCGGAGATCACCGCGGCCGCGATGTCTCCGGGGCTGGCGTCCGGCCGGTTGGCCCGGTAGACGGCGACCTGGTCCGGCGTCAGGCCGTACGCGCCGGCCACGGCACCCAGCGTCGCATCGTCGATCAGGTCGATGGTGGCCGCCGCGACCAGGAACAGGCGCGCCTCGTCCCGGTTCGATCCGATCAGCAGCCGAACGCCGCTGCCCTGGCCCGCGGCGAACGCCGTGAGCGGGGCGGCCGGAAGTACGGCGCCGTCGACCACCGGCGCGAATGGCAGCAGGCTCAGCGCGAGCTGTCCCCACCGGGCCGGATCGGGATTGGTCTGCACCTCGACCACCAGGTCCGACGCGGTTTTCACGAGCGTGGCCAGCGGCACGGCCTTGATCGATTCGGTGTCGGCGGGCACGCCGAGCGCGTCCGCGAGGTAGCCGCCGACCATCGCGCCCTGGTCCCGGGTCAGCGTGTGGGCCGCGGCCCCGCTCTCCGCGATGGCCTGGGCGAACAAGCCCTCGGCGAGCGGCATCGACAGCAGTGTCGTCACGCTCATGGCCCCGGCCGACTCGCCCGCGACGGTGACCCGGGCCGGATCGCCGCCGAAGGCGGAGATGTTGGCCTGCACCCACGCCAAGGCGGCCAGCTGATCGAGCAGGCCGAGGTTGGCGATGCCGTCGTCGAGGAACAGGAACCCCTCGGCGGCCAGCCGGTAGTTGACCGTCACGCACACGACGCCGTCGCGCGCGAACGCCGCGCCGTTGTACTCAGCCACCGATGACGACCCGTTCATGAACGAGCCGCCGTGGATCCAGACCAGGACGGGAAGCCCGCTGGCGTCCGGATCGGGCGTCCACACGTTGAGGTTCAGGCAGTCCTCGCCCGGGATCACCACCTCGGGGAACAACGGACGGTACTGCGGCGGGTAATCGCCCTTGGGNNCGGTCGGCCCGAACGCGGTCGCGTCGCGTTCACCGTCCCAGGCCGGGACGGGCTGCGGGGGCCGCATCCGGTTCGCGCCGAACGGCGGCGCCGCGTACGGGATGCCGAGGAACGCAGCGGTGCCGGCGTCCACCTTGCCGCGAACGGCCCCGTCCTTGAGCCGGACTACCGGATGCTGCGTCATCTCGCTCATACGTTTCTCCATTGCAACGTTTGCCGAATATGTTGCACACTGTCTCCCGGCACCCTGATCTGTCAATCGGCCCGACCATTGCCAGGCTGCGGAAAACGCATACCGTGACCGGCCCGCCGCCGCGCCGTGCCCGTCACCGGCCGCGGCCGTCATCACCGGCACCGTCCGCGGCGTTATCGCCAACGAGGGCATGCAGCGCGTCCGCATCATGGAGTCCTATATCTACCTCGGCCTGATCACCGGTGAACACCCCGATCCCGACCGCGCGGCCCGGGTCATCAACGCTCTGCTGCCCGGTTCGTCCGCAGGGTGAGACCCGGCGCCGCTGACGTGCCCGAATTGCTCATGATGGTACTGGCGCAGCTTGTTAGGTTAGCCTAAGCTAAGCTTTCGGCGGGCCTGGGTCAGTAGCGCTGAGTCACATCATGCTCAGCTCTAAGCGCAGTGGCGACCACACGGAGAGGGTAGATGAGGAACCGAAAGACAGCGGACCTGAGCCGCCTAGGCTGGCACGCGACGCTCATCCTGGCCAGCACGCTCGCGCTCGGCGGGCTGCTCGCCGGCTGCGGTTCTTCCTCGGGGGCCTCGGATCCCGCTGCGCAGTCCATCACCCTCTACAGCGGCCAGCACGAGCAGACCACCGACGGGCTGGTGACCGCGTTCGAGAAGCAGACCGGGATCACCGTCAACGTCCGCAATGACGACGAGGACCAGCTCGCGGACCTGATTGCGGTCCAGGGCTCGCACTCACCTGCCGATGTCTTCTACACAGAAAACTCGCCCGCCCTTGAGTTCCTGCAGGACAAGGGCTTGCTGGCCCCGGTCGAGGCGAGCACGCTCGCGAAGGTGGCGGCCAAGTACAGCTCGCCCGGCGGAGACTGGCTAGGAGTGTCCGCGCGGGTCAGCGTGATTATCTACAACCCGTCGCTGATCGCCAAGAGCCAGCTTCCGACCAGCGTGCTGCAGCTCGCCAACCCGAAGTACAAGGGCAAGCTCGCCTTCGCCGCCGGCGAGACCGACTTCCAGCCGATCGTCACCTCGGTGGTCCGGACCTACGGCCAGGCGGCCGCGCTCAGCTGGCTGGACGGCATCAAGTCGAACGCCGCGAGCCACATCGTCCCGGACAACGAGACCATCGCCGACGAGGTGAACCGGGGCCAGGTCGCCTTCGGCGTCATTAACCAGTACTACTGGTACCGGCTCAAGGCCGAGATCGGCGCGTCGGGGATGCACTCGCTGATCACCTACTTCGCCCCGCACGATCCCGGCTACGTGATCGACGTCTCCGGCGCGGCGGTGCTGAAGTCGAGCAAGCACCAGGCGGCGGCGCAGAAGTTCCTCGCCTTTCTAGTCAGCCAGCAGGGGCAGGACATCATCGCGCGTGCCTCCGGTAACGAGCAGAGTTACGAGTACCCGCTCGCCGACGGGGTGACCACCTCAGCGCCGGAGACGCCGTTCGATCAGCTGCAGCCCAACTCGATCACGATCGCCGATCTCGGCGACGGCTCGACGGCGATCGCCCTGCTGCAGAAGGTGGGCCTGCTGTGAGCCGCCCGGCGCAGGAGAACCGCTGATGGCGGCCGGGACGCTGGCTGATCGCAGCGAGAAGGCCGTGCTCACCAGGGGACGCGCTCGGCGCCCCGTCGCCCTGCTCACGATCAGCTCGCTGGTGGCGGCGATCCTGGCGCTGCCGCTGGTCTTCCTGCTGATCGAGGCCCACGGCGCCGGCGTCTCGGATGTGACGCACCTCATCTTCCGGCCGCTGACCCGCTCGCTGCTCTGGAACACCGTCCGGCTCACCGTCGCGGTCACCGTGGCGTGCGCGGTGATCGGGACCGCCGCCGCGTGGTGCGTCGAGCGGACCGACTTGCCCGGGCGCCGGGTCTGGGCCGTGCTCGTGGTGGTGCCGCTCGCGATCCCGGATTTCGTGGTGAGTTTCGGCTGGAACTCGCTCTGGGCATGGGCCCACGGCTTCGGCGGCGCGTTCATCGTGATGACCCTGGCCGTCTACCCCCTGGTGTACCTGCCGGTGGCGGCCAGCCTGCGCGGGGCGGACCCCGGCCAGGAGGAAGTGGCCAGGAGCCTGGGCTCGGGCCGCGTCCGCACGTTCGTCCGGATCACGCTCGGCCAGGCCAAGGGCGCCATCGGCGGCGGCTGCCTGCTGGTCGCCCTCGTTCTGCTGGCCGAGTACGGTGCCTTCGAGATCCTGGGCTACCAGACCTTCACGACCGAGATCTTCTCCGAGCTCAACGGGTACAGCTTCGCGGCCTCGTGCGCGCTGTCCCTGGTGCTGGTCGTGCTCAGCCTGCTCATCCTGGCCGGAGAGGGCATGCTCCGCGGCCGGGGTCAGGTCAGCCGGTCTGGCCCGATGACCCAGCGGGTAAACCCGCCGCAGCGGCTCGGCTGGCTCCGCTGGCCCGCACTGGCCCTGTTCGCCGCGCTGGCCCTGCTCGCGCTCGGCGTGCCGGTCGGGGCGGCCTTGTACTGGATAGCGGACGGCCTTCCCCCGGCGCTGTCGGGCGGGGCGAACGTATCCCTGGCCGACGCCGGCGGGCACACCGCCCTGTACGGCGCATCGGCGGCGGCCCTGGCCACGGTGATGGCGTTTCCCGTGGCCCTGCTGGCCATCCGGCACAGCGGGCGGATGCGGCGGCTGCTCGAGCGCAGTACCTATCTGGTGCTGGGCATGCCGGGCGTGGTTATCGCCTTCGCCTTGTCCTACTTCACCGAGCGCTACTTGGCCGGGTTCGGCGACGGCACCACGATGCTGCTGATCGCCTGCTACGCGATCATGTTCTTCCCGCTGGCGCTGGTCGGGGTCAAGGCGTCGCTGGCCCGGGCGCCGGCCGGCCTCGACGAAGTGGCCAGGTCGCTGGGACAGCGCCGGCTCGTGGTGCTGTTCCGGGTGACGGTTCGTCTCGCCGGACCCGGCCTGGTGGCCGCGTTCTGCCTGGTGTTCCTGTCGGTGGTCACCGAGCTCACCGCCACGCTGCTGCTGATCCCGACCGGCGCGCAGACGCTCGCCACCCAGTTCTGGTCGTATGAGAGCAATCTCTCCTACAGTCAGGCTGCGCCGTTCGCCCTGGTCATGATCATCGTCGCGGCCGTGCCAAGCTATATCCTGGGCCGGTTCTTCAACCGCCCGGTTCAAGCGCGAGGATGAGGGCATGCGGCAAGTGGCGGTGACCGGCCTGCACAAGGCCTTCGGTGCCTCCGGGTCCCATCCGGTCCTGACCGGGGTGGACCTGGAGGTGCCAGCCGGGTCCCTGACGGCCATCCTCGGTCCGTCTGGCAGCGGGAAGACGACGCTGCTGCGGCTGATAGCCGGCTTCGACCGCGCCGACGCCGGCACCATCAAGATCGGTGACGTCCTGGTCGACGGCCCCGACGTCCACACCCCGCCGGAACGGCGCCGCATCGGTTACGTTCCGCAAGAGGGGGCCCTGTTCCCGCACCTGACCGTCGAGGCCAATGTCGGGTTCGGGCTCCCCGCCCGGGAACGGCGCGGCGCCACGGTGGCGAGCATGCTGGAGGCGGTGGGTCTGGGCGGGTTCGGCAAGCGGTACCCCCACCAGCTTTCCGGCGGCCAGCAGCAGCGTGTCGCGCTCGCCCGGGCCCTGGCCATCGAGCCGGCGGTGGTGCTGCTCGACGAGCCGTTCGCTTCACTGGACGCCCACCTGCGGGCCAGCGTCCGCGCTGACGTCCAGGAGATCTTCCGTCGCTCCGGCACCACGGCGATCCTGGTGACCCACGACCAGGACGAGGCGCTGTCGGTGGCCGACCGGGTCGCGGCGCTGCGGGACGGGAAGATCGCGCAGTACGCGACACCCGAAGACCTCTACTGCCGGCCCGCCGACCCCGAGCTGGCCAGTTTCATCGGGGAGGCGAACCTGCTCGAGGGAGTGCTCAACGGGGGAGTCGTGAAGACGGTCCTGGGCAACCTT
>PMOU01000319.1:0-6349 GCA_003161205.1 Actinomycetota bacterium
CGCGAGTACGCCACCCGCCCCGACCCCCGCCGCCCCGCCCCAGCCCCCGATCCCGCCCCCGACAGCTCCTCTCGCGGCCGTGGTCTGGATTCTCGTGATCCCAATGCGGCGGTCGCGGGGCTGCCGGGCGCGCCGAAGGTGCGGGAGTTCGCGGCCGATGAGCTGGCTCCGGATCTGCACCTGAGCTGGCAGACGGCGGCCGATCAGATCGTGTACGCGTGCAGTGTGGCGGCGCGGCTGCCGGTCACCTTCGCGGCGCTGCGCGCCGGGAAGATCCACCCGGTGCACCTGCGTATCGCCGAAGACGAGACCGCGTACCTGGCCGAGAAGTTCCTGGCTGAGGCGGATGCGAAGATCGCGGCGGCGGCGCAGTCCAAGACGTGGGGGGAACTGCGGTACTACGCGCACCGGCTGGTCCTCAAGCTGGACCCCGGATCGGCGCTGCGCCGTAAGGACGCGGCCCGCAAGGACGCCCATGTGCGCCGGTTCCGGGAAGCCTCCGGGAACGCCGGGATGGTCGCCCGGGAACTGCCCCCCGATCAGGTCCTGGCGTCCTGGCAACACATCGACCAGCGGGCCCGGGACCTGCGCGCTTCCGGCCTGCCCGGCACGCTGGAAGAGCTCCGTGCCCAGGCCTGCATGGATCTCCTCCAAGAACGCGACATCCGCGACTTCCTCCCCGACCCCGCCGACCCCGCCGGCCGCCCGGCCGCAGCGGACCCCGCGGACCCGCCGGCCCCGGAGCAGCCCGCCGAACCAGGCACCCCGCCAGACGATCCCCGGGCCGACACCAGCCCCGCCGAGACCGATGACCCGGGCAAGAACGATGACGCCGGCGACAGCGATGACCTAGGTGCGAGCGATGACCCGGGCGANNTGACCAGGGCGAGGGCGACAGGCCGGGAGGAGACGCCGGCCCGGGCGGGGATGGCGGCTCTGGCGGGGGCGGTGGTTCCGGGCCTGGTCAGGGTGACAGCCCGGCCGGGACCGGCGGTACCGGTACCGGTGCCGGCCGGGCGGCCCGGGGTTCCGGTCCGAGCCTGGCGGCCCTGGTCACGATTACCGTGCCGCTGTCCACCCTGCAGGGCCGCTCCGCCACTCCGGGTGAGGCGGGCGGGTTCGGGCTGCTGGACCCGGACAGCGCCCGGGACGTGGTCGCCGCCGCGGCCCGGCACCCGGACACCCGGTGGTGCGTCACCGCCCTGCACCCGGACGGGACCGCCGCGGCCCACGCCTGCGTTCCGGGCCGCCATCTGGGTCCCCCCGACCCGGCGACCCTTACGTTCCGCGCGGTGATCCGCGGCCCGTGTGATCACGGCCTGGCCCAGGCCGGGTACCGTCCCGGCCGGACGCTGCGGCACCTGGTCGCCGCCCGGAACGCGACCTGCACCGCGCCGGGCTGCGGCCAGCGCGCCGCGGCCTGCGACCTGGATCACACCACCCCCTGGCACCACGGCGGCCCCACCTGTCCCTGTAACCTCTCGCCTCTGTGCCGTCACCATCACCGCATGAAACAGGCCCAGGGCTGGTGGCTCGATCAGCCGGAACCGGGCACTCTGCGATGGCGAACCCCAGCCGGACGCACCCACACCACCACCCCCACCGAGTACCCCCACTAGCCGTGCGGCCGTTTGTGGGTTCTCATTTAAGTGGCGTTTACTTTCCGGTCGGCGATCGCCTACGAGCCGCTGCCGCGGCGGATGATCGCCCCAGCTGTCGGCCTTCGTCATCGTCGACCTCACGAGCCTGTAGCCGTTCCGTCACGCGGTCCAGTCTCGGCGATCGGCGCGCGGGGAAACCCTCAGCCGGGCAAACCCAATCTGCTAAGGCACTGAGGCTCGCCGGACCGAACCGCCTAGCGCGCCACGCGGTAGCGCAGGTAGACGATTCCTGAGCTGAAGGCGCGGGTCTCGACGAGTTCGAGGTCCACCCGGCGCTCGCGCTGGGGAAAGAACGGAATGCCACCGCCGACCAGCACCGGGTAGACCCTGACCCGGTACTCGTCGATCAGGCCCAGCGCGGCCGCCTCGGCGGCGAGAGTCGCGCCGCCGATCGCGATGTTGCCCTCCTCCGGCTCGGCTCGCAACCGCTCGATCTTCTCCGCCACGCCGCCGGAGGCCAGGCGGGCATGGCCCTGCACCGCCGGCAGCGTGGTGGAGAACACCACCTTGGGCAGCGGCTTCCAGAGCGCGGCCCACTCCAGCATTGAGTCGTCGAGCGATGGATCGGAGTCGGCGGTCTCCCAGTACAGCATCGTCTCGTACAGCCGTCGTCCCAGCAGGTAGACGCCGACCTCTCGTATCTCGTCGGTGACGAAGCGAAAGACCTCCTCGTCGGGCGCCGTCCAGTCGAAGTCGCCGTCCGGCCCGACGATGTAGCCGTCAAGTGAGACGCCCATCGAATAAGTCACGCTGCGCATCAGAAGTCCTCCTCGGTAACGGGTTCGACCTTACGACCGCCGGACGGCGCAGAACTCAGCGGCTCGCGGGTCAGGGCAAGCGCTGCCGGTTACGGCCCTAGCTCGGCCGCCCCGCGGGTGCTGAGAGCTACCAGAGGAGGGCCCCGTTGAAATCGGCCTGACGGAGCAGGTTGCGGGCGATTTGCGCCGTCAGCCGGGCATGGCCGTCACGGACAGATCCGGCCCGGTCATGCTCGCCCGCGCGGCCTGATCAGGAGCCAGACCTGCCGGCGCCGGGTGCGATGCGCTCTCGACGGCCTGGCGGCGGGTCAGCCTGGCTCGGCCGTGGCCGCCCCTGATGTGCCGGGGTGGCCTGGTGCGGCCCCAGTGGCGAGCCGGGCGTCGGCGATGCGGTCGGCCTGCCGCTTGGTCAGGGCATGGCCGAGGATCGCGGTCAGGAAGGGTTCCCGGTTGAGCTCGTACACGGTTGCGGCCGAGTGCGCGATCACGGTCGCCGTGCGCGGGATGGCGCGCAGCAACGCGATCTCCCCTACTCCCTCACCGCGTCCGCATCGGCGCAGGAAATACCCGTCCTGCCGAGCGTCAAGTTCACCCGCGGCGATCGCATAGTAGGCGTCGCCCACGTCGCCCTGCCGGATCAGGACAGCGCCGGCGGGCAGATGCACCGGGGTCAGCGCCGCCGCTAGGCCTTCGACCACGGGGGCGGGCAACTCGGCGAACAGCGGGAGCGAGCGTAGCAGCGCGATCTCCACTACCGGCACCGGCGTGCCGGCGTCGAGGCCGATCAGGGCACGCCCGCCCGCCACGGCCGCCAGCGGGAGCAGGGCCGCGACCCCGAGCAGGGCGAGCCGGTTGCCGCCCAGATACACCAGTACCGGCACGATCAGCGCGCCCAACGCCAACCCGGCCATCACGAGTCCCTCGAGGACCCCGAAGATCCGGCCGATCAACTCGGGCGGAACCGAGCGCTGCAGCAGGGTGCGGGTGGCGACGTCCAGCATGCAGTGGCTCGCCCCGGCCACTGTGAGCAGGGCCACGGTCCCGGCCACGCCGACGCCGAACGCCAGTGCCGCCATCCCGCCGCTAAAGATCAGCGCCGCGGTGAGGATCGGCGCGCCGAGGCGACGCCCGACCAGAACCACGCTCACGGTGGCGGCTAGCACCGCTCCTGCGCCCCAGGCGAAGTTGAGGTAGCCGGCCCACGCCTGGGAGCGGCCGAGCACGCTGATGGCCAGGATGACGATCAGCAGGTCCAGCGCGCCGACCACGACCGCGTCCGCCGTCAGCAACGCCAGCATGAGCCGCAGTCGCGGCTGGCGGGCCGCCAGTCGCAGTCCCTCGCCGACCCCGGCCAGCGCGGCCGGATCATCCTGCTCCGGCGAGGCGAGCGACGCCACTCGCAGCCTGGCCACCAGCAACGCGGCGGCTAGGCCCAGACCGGCGCACACGGCGAACACGCTCCCCACGCCGCCGAGCGAGATCAGCACCCCGGCCAGCAGCCCCGCGGCCGCGACCGCAGCGGATTCCAGCCAACTGAGGACGACGTTGGCCGCGGTCAGCTGATCGGGGGTCGCGGCGACCGATGGGACGAGCGTCGACTGCGCCGGGCGGGTCGTGGTCACCGCGGTAGCCGCGATCACGGCGGCCGCATAGGCGGCCCACGCCGCGCCCGCGATGACCGCCGCGGCCGTAGCCGCCATCGCCGCCGCCTGGACCAGGTAACCGCCGGTGAGCAGGACCACCGGTGACTGCCGGTCGGCCAGCGCCGCCACCACCGGGGCCGCGGCCGCGGCCGGCACCAGCTGCGCCGCCGCCACCAGCGCGGCGATGGTGGCGCCGCCCCGACTGTAGGCGAAGACCAGCATGGCGATCCACACCGCGTACTCGGTGAGGGTGAACAGCGCAAATGCCGCCAGTACGCGGAGCATGGCGTGGTTGCCCGTGAGCGAGCGGAAAGCATGGACCCGACGGCCACCGGAATCGCTCCCCACCCGGGCCCCCCAAGGCTTCCCGCGGCGGTTGGCCACCGCCGTTCACCACGCGCCGGAGGGCACCCCGCCGTGCCACTCCCCACCGCTAACTCCTGATTGCACCATCGCGACCGGTACAGGGCAACCCCTTGCCTGGGCTCCCGGATCTGCCCACAGCAGCGCCGCGGCCACTGGGTGGCCCGCCGGGTTCCCCGGGTCAGCCCGTGCCGGACATCGCCCTGGTCTCGGCGGAGGCCAGGACGGTACGGAAGATGTCCTGCTCCAGCGCGAGACCTTGGTCCAGGGGTAGCTGGGTGCCGCTGACGAGCGCCCGCTTGGCGGCGAACAGCGAGTGCCGCGGCTGTGCGGCCAACGGGGCAGCCCACTCCAGGACAGCGTCGAGAAATCCCCGCTCGGGCAGCACTGCGTCGACCAGTCCGAGGGGCAGGGCCTGGCGGGCCGTGACCAGCCCGCCGCCCAGGATGAGCCGGGCCGCCTGCGGCAGGCCGATCAGCCGCGGCAGGCGCTGCGTGCCTCCGGCGCCCGGAATGGCCCCGGCCGCGACCTCGGGGAACCGGAAGTGGGCCGGCTGCGATGCGACCCGCATCAGGCAGCCGAGCGCGAGCTCGAGGCCGCCGCCCCAGGCCTGCCCGTTGACCGCGGCGATGACCGGCTGCGGGATAGCCGCGATCCGGCGCAGCGCCTGGTCCCAGGCTTGCGGCCCGTACGGCCCGGCCGCGGTCCCGTGGGTCAGCGCGCTGACATCAGCCAGGTCGGCGTGGGCGATGAAGTATCCGGGCAGCCCCCCGGTGAGCACGATCACGTGGGTGCGGTCGTCGTCGGCCCACCGGGCCAGCGCCTCGTCCAGTTCGGCGAGGTCGGCGAAGCCGATCACGTTCTCGGGCGGCCGCGTGTAGGTAAGGACGAGGACGGCACCGTGGCGTTCCGCGTGCCACACGACGGCTATCCGGGGGGCCCGGNNAGGGACACCCCGTCCGGGGCCGTCGTCGGCGCGAGAGAGGGCTCCGCGCCCGCCGCCACCACGGCCGCGAACGTCCCGGCGATGTCCGGCACGGCCAGGGCGAACTGGAACCAGCCCTGCCGCCGCGTCGATTCGATCTGGTGATGCGGACCGGTGGGCACGGAGTCCTTGCGCTCGAACAACTCGACCCGGGCGCCCTGCGGGTTGACCAGGACGATCCCCCGCAGGTCATGCTCGGGGAAGGCGAACCGGTCCTCGGCCGTCGTGAAGCCGAGCACGTCCCGGTAGAAGCGTTCTGACCTTTCCAGGTCCGCCACCGAAACTCCCGCATGGTCGATGACTGCCTGCGCGGTCGAGGCGTCGGTCGTGAGCTGGGGGCCCGTCGTGAGCGGGGCGTCAGGCATGGTCGAGCTCCTCGGCCGGCACCCAGGTGCCGTGGAATCCGTACCGCAGCCGGAACGGGATCTTGATGGTGGCGATGGGTCCGGCGGCGATGTCGAGCGCGTCCAGGATGATCATGTCGTTGCGGTTCAGCGCGCGCCGCCCGACCAGGGCCAGCAGGTAGCCTTCGCCCTCTGCGGCGTCCGGGCCCTTGGGCACGAACACCGGCTCTTCGGGGGCGGAGTCCTCGCCGACGTAGTAGCCGGTCTGGACTCCGGTGTCGTCGTCCCGGTGGTACAGGCTGTTGAACGGCGGTCCCATCGGGCCGAACTCGGGCATCGGCCCGGCCGCGGGGTTCATGCAGCCGATCCAGGAGTGCCGGTTGCGCTGCATCATGACCCGCGGATCGACCCGCGGCATGTCGCCCGGGTGGTCGAACAGCGGCTCGCTGGCGTATGTGGCCTCGCTGTCAGTCCAGTGCGGGGCGCCCCGGCTGACGTCAAGGGTCCACCGGTGCGCGAACGGCGGTGCCTCGCGCATCGGACCCTGGGTGGTCTTCGGGAACTGGGAGAACCAGCCGCTGCGGGCCACGAAGTG
>PMOU01000319.1:6440-18358 GCA_003161205.1 Actinomycetota bacterium
TCGTGCATCATCGAGGAGTACGGTGCCTGGAACGTCTCGGTCCGGGTGAGCTGCCCGGCGGGCGAGATCACGAACAGGTTGACCTCGCGGTCGGGTCGGCCGCTGGAGTTGTAGGAGAAGGCGATCATCTCGCCGGTCAGCGGGTCGATCTTGGGATGGGCGGTGAAGGTGCGCCCGCGGATCTGGCCGTCAAAACTGAACACGCCGCGGGTTTCCAGCGTCACCGGGTCGAGCTCGTAGGGGAGGGCCGCTTCTTTCAGGGCCAGCAGCCGCCCGGCGTGCCAGACCACGGAGGTGTTCGCGTTGCCGTCGTCGACGCCGGCCACCGCCGGGTCGTCGGTGAACGGGTTCCGGTAAGCCCCGAAAAGCCTCCGCCGGGCCGCGCGCTCCAGCTGGAACCGCTGTGTGCGGACGTACCGGGTGCGCAGGTCGGCGTGCCCGCGCTCGAACCGGATCATGGTGATCATGCCGTCGCCGTTGATGTAGATGTCGTCCTCGCGCCGCGGCGGGAACTGGGTGTCGGCGGCGGCCCGGTAGAACGCGCCGTTCAGCTCGGGCGGGATGTCCCCGTCGACCTCCAGGTCGTAGACATCGGCCTCGATCCGCGACGGAGCGAAGAAACCACGGAACGCGGCCGTGTCAGGGTAGCCGCGGTGGGGCGGTTGGGGTTCCAGGTAGACGCCGGCCGGGGTGGTAGTAGGTGCGGTCATCGGGGTGCTCCCTCAGCGATAGCGGGTTCACCGGGCCGGCAGCGGGCCGGTGAATAGTGATTGTCCAGGCATCGGGCCAAGCGGGCCGCGTGCACCAGATCCGGGGGACGGCCCAGGTCGGTCGTCCGGTAGCCGGTGACCGTCACGAGCACGGTGCCGCCGGGAGCTACCACGTGGCCGTCGAAGACGCGGCCGGGATGCTGCTGACCCGGCCCGGGCCCGGGCCCAGGGCCGTGCCGGGGACGGGGCCAGACCACGGCCATGGCCCGGGTCTGGTCACCAGCGGTGAGTGACTCTGGGTGCCAGTGCACTGCCTCGATGCCGGCCGGCACCATCATCCGGCCGGTGCTGGCCAGTTCATGGATGCCGCAGCACTGGAGCAGCAGTTCCAGGAGCTGCGGGCGCAGCACGGTCGGCTCCGATGCCCAGCTCACCGGGGGGAGCGCGGGGGCCAGGACGGCGGCGAGGCCAGCGCCGGCCCGGCCGACGCCGCCGACCACCTGGAAGGCGGGTCCGTGGAACAACGGCGGGTAGACCAGCTCCGGGCCGCACGGCGTTCCTGCCCACTCCGCCGGTCCGGACGGCCGCGAGGCGGACGCCCGCGGAGCGGACGCTGTGGTGCGTTCGGCGATGACGGTGAGGTGCGGTGCCTCCTGGCCCGGGCTGCGCAGTTCGCAGCGCAGCGCGGCCTGCCCGTTTACGGTATGCCGGGCCATGGGCGTGCAACGCAGGTCCAGGTCACGGGCGCCGGGCCGGTCGAAGCGGACCGGCGGCCCCACCCGGATGCCGCGCAGCAGCACACCCGCTGGTGGGCGGGTGCCGGCCCGGCTCCCCGCCCAGGCCGTCAGCCCGCGCACCGCCAGGTCAAGCTGCATGACGGTAGGCAGCAGCGGCACCCCGGCCACACGGTGGTCAGCGAGGAACGTGTCAACATCCGGATTGATCTGTACCTTCAATTGTCGTTGCACCTCCCTGGCCCGCCGGTCGCTGTCGTGATGTCGTGTCTGAACAGCAGGTATATAACGAGGGGTATCAGCCGTAGCGGTAGTCTGTCCAACACGGATGTGCGCACGTAACAATCGGAGAACTGGATGGATACGCGCCAGTTGCAGTACGCCGTGGCGGTGGCGGAGGAACTTAACTTCACCCGCGCGGCGGCGCGCTGCCACATTGCCCAGTCCGGTCTCAGCCACCAGATCGCCCAGCTGGAACGGGAGATCGGCGTCGCTCTTTTCCAGCGGACCAGCCGGCGGGTGCAGCTCACCCGAGCCGGGCACGTATTCCTGCCCTATGCTCGCCGGATGCTCCGTGACTGCGGGCAGGCCCTGGCTGAGGTGGCCGCATTGCGCGGCGTCCTGGCGGGCCGGCTGCGCATCGGGACGATCCCGTTCGCCTCGGCGCATGTGGGCCTGCTGGAGCTGCTGCGCGACTACCAGGAGAGCTACCCGGCGATCGAGGTCATTGTCTCTGACGAGGGCAGTCTGAGCACCGTTACGGCGATTCTGGCTGGCAGCACAGACGCTGCGTTCGTCGGGCTGTTCCGGGATCAGCTTCCGGCTGGCCTGACCCACCAGCTACTGGCCTTGGAGCCACTCGTCGCCGTAGTAGGCCCGGACCACCCGCTGCGCGGGGCGCCAGCGGTGGACATGGGTGCGCTCGCCGACTGCTCGCGCTTCCTGGAAAGCCACCCGGACTCCGGGTTGCGGGCCCAGGTGGATGCGGCGTGCACGCGGGCCGGGACCCGCCGGCAGGTAGCCTGCGAGCTACGCAACCCCGCGGATCTGGCGGCGCTGGCCCGGCAGGGGCTGGGCGTGGCCATCGTGCCCCTGCGCATCGCGCAGTCGGTGGCCGATGGCGACCAGGCCAGCGTGCTGCGCTTGGCCGATCCGCAGGCGGTGCAGCCGGTGGCCATCATCTACTCCGACCCGCCGCCCGCCGGCCCGCCAGCCCAGGCGTTCCTCCGGCTCGTCCACTCCCACTGGCCGCCCGGCCCCGCCCTGGCGCAGCCAGCACCATGACCTCTAGCGGCCGCGGTTACCGCGCCGGCCTCCGCTAAGCAGCCGAATTGTCGACAATCTCGGCGATCTCCACGAATTCAATGGCTGGCGCGACGCCGTATAGGCCGGTCACTCGCTCGCGCAACTCCGCGGAGAAGAACCGCTCCGCCGCCTCCTGCGAGTCCCAGACATAGAAGTTGATCGCCTGCTGCTGCTTCTCATCGAAGGTAAAGAACTTAAATCGCAGTCCGGGCATGCCCTCGAACATACCCCGCGCGTTTTCGGCCACTTTGGTTACCCGCGAGCGATCGAAGTCGCCGGTGTAGGAGAAAGTGACGGTGACCCCGATCATGGGTGCTCCTTCGGTCAACGGCCAGGTCCGCCTTGCCTCACCCAGGACGCTACGCCTTTGCGCTAGGAACGGCTAGCTGCGCCCGCTCGGCCTCCACGCACCGAGGCTCGGCCCTTAGCCGCGGCAGGAGCTACCAGCCGGTGACATCCCACGCAGCACGCGCCCGGCGGTGGCAAAATCGGACTGCCCGATCTGCCCGCCGTAACGGACAGCCAGGGCCACTTGACCTGCGGAAACTTTGGGGTGAGCGACGGGATTCGAACCCGCGACATCCAGGACCACAACCTGGCGCTCTGCCAACTGAGCTACGCCCACCATTGCTGCCGAACGACAGCAGAACGCGCGCTGTCCCAGCAGGACATCGCGCGGCTCCCAGAAGTATAGCGGCCCGAAGCCGCCCGCGCGTCAGGTGCCGGAGCCACCTACGCCCGGAGCCAACCTACGCCTCGGAGCCGCCTACGCCCCGGAGCCGCCCTTCGCCGCGGAGGGGCGGGGCGCGACCGGCTCGGTGTAGCGGGCGGCGATCTCGCGCGCGGTCGCGGAATCCGGCCCCGGCCGCGGGACGAACACCGCGTCCCGGTAATACCGCAGTTCCTGCACGCTCTCCCTGATGTCCGCCAGGGCCCGGTGGCCGCCGTGCTTGGCGGGGGAGGAGAAGTACGCCCGCGGGAACCAGCGCCGCGCGAGCTCCTTGATGCTGGAGACGTCGACCATCCGGTAGTGCAGGTAGGTGTCAAGCTCCGGCATGTCACGGGCGATGAACCAGCGGTCGGTGGCGATGGAGTTACCGCACAGCGGCACCTTCCTGGCCTCGGTGACGTGCCCGCGCACGTAGCCGAGCACGAGCTCCTGGGCCTCGGCCAGCGTGATCCCGCCCGGCAGCTCCTCCAGCAGCCCGGAGGTGGTGTGCATCTCGCGGACCACCTCCGGCATCGTCTCCAGGGCCTCGGCGGGCGGCTTGATGATCAGGTCGATGCCCTCGTCGAGCAGACTGAGCTCGCCGTCGGTCACCACACAGGCAATCTCGATGAGGGCGTCGCGTTCGATGTCGAGCCCGGTCATCTCGCAGTCGATCCACACGAGCCGGTCATTCATCCTCACAGCGTATGGCCTCGGCTGCTGTGCCTGGCCAGTAAGACCCCTTTTTGCCGAACGGGCGCTGGTTTCACCGTCGGTACCCCTGGATGTGAGCCGGGGTGGCGATCCCCGTCCGCAGCACGGCGTCAGGTTCCGGTGTCCCGAACGAGACCGTCACCGGTACCACGCCCGCCCAGATATCCATCGCGTAGTCCTCCGGCTCGTCGGACGGGCCGCCCGCGCGGATCTTGACCGAGGCCTCGGCGAGCGGCAGCGCCAGGACGGAGGTGGCGGCCAGTTCCTTGGTACTGGGCAGGCGCGCGTAGGACCACTGCCCGGGGGTGAGGTGCTCGGTGATGACCCGGAGGGCCTCGATCCGCTCGGCCCGGTCGGTGAGCAGGCGGGCCTCGCCGTAGATCATGGCGCTGCGGTAGTTCATCGAGTGGCTGAAGACGGACCGCGCGCAGACCAGCCCGTCCAGGTGCGTGACGGTGACGCAGACCTGCTGGCCAGCGGCCGCGGCCAGGGTCGCGTTCGCCGACGAACCGTGCAGGTAAAGGGTGTCATCGACGCGGCCGTAGGCGGTGGGCAGCACTCGCGGCGCGCCGCCGGCGATGACGCCGAGGTGGCAGATNNAGCCCGGCGTCGAGCACCGCGTAAAGATCATCGCGATCGGTCTGGCCGCGCTCGCGGTGCCGCCGCAGCGCCGTACGGGAGGTGCTGGACAGATCAGGGGCGCTCATACCCGCTCACGGTACGCTCGCGCCCGGTCGGCGTCAGACGCCGACCGGGGAGAGGGACGCGGAGATCCCGTGCGGTGTGCCCTGGCCCAGGCGGGCGGGCGAGCCATTCGTCCGTAGCGGTTCGGGCAGTTGCCGGTCGGGGTCGGCGTTCAGGTGAGTGAGATGGTCGATGTCGATGCCGCCTGGTCCGATGGCGTCGCAGCCGGGTACCTGGGAGGCGCCGTAATGGCCGCCCCGAGCCCACAGGGCCCGGCTGCGCGGCCGGGCCAGCTGGCGGAACGGGGCGGGTTGCCCAGCCGGCCAGCGCCGCGGGATCTGCCACGAGTCGAGCCAGCTCAAGATCGTGGCCAGCCCGATCATCGGGTAGCTAGTGAACGGTTCCCGGGCCGAGCCGAGCACGCCGATCTGGACGCACAGCCTGCCTTCCCGGTTAACCCCCGCCGGGCGGTAGGGCAGCCGTTCCGGGGCGTAGTCGAGGTGNNCCAGGTGAGTCGGCCGGTCCTCCTGATTGAGCCGCTGAGCGGCCGAACAGACCGAGACGTTGCCCGGGTCGGCGCCGAGAGTCAGCCAGACGACGCGTGGCGCGCCTCCCGCCAGCTTCCCCCCATCGGTCTGTGCCCGGATGCATCTGGCGTTCGGCATCCACGCGTCAGCCACAGGGTCCCTCCCAGGATAAAGCGGTCTAGACCTTCTAGTTCCCTTTATCTGCTTACGTCACCATTGGTGATTAGTCCAGAGGGCGGCGCGTTAAGATTTCGTGTGCCGTCCATCTACGATTCCCTCAGATCATGACCGTTACCAGCAGTCCTCCGGGAATCCCCAGCCCTGTCCGGCTCGAAGGCTGGCTCAACGACGCCGTCGGCGGCGAGCCCGCTGAGCTGGCAGATGTCCAGCTGATCGCCGGGGGCCGCTCCAACCTGACCTACCGCCTGGTCGTCTCCGCACCCTCGGGGAGCCGTTCGCTGGTCCTGCGCCGGCCGCCACTCGGCCATGTGCTGCCGACCGCGCACGACATGAGCCGGGAGTACCGGGTCCTGAGCGCGCTCGCCGCGACGCGGGTGCCGGTGGCCCAGCCGGTGGCGTTCTGTGACGACGCCGAGATTATCGGCGCGCCCTTCTACCTGATGGAGTACGTGCCGGGCAGCGTGATCCGGACGCGGCAGGACGCGGAGGTGCTGACCGAACCGCAAGCCAGGGACCTGTCCGAGGGCCTGGCCGACATGCTCGCCGCGATCCACGGCGTCGACGTCAAAGCGGTCGGGCTCAGCGACCTGGGCCGGGGGACCGGGTACCTCAGGCGCCAGCTCGACCGCTGGCAGCGGCAGTGGGAGCTGTCGGTGACCCGGGAGGTGCCCGGGTACCCCGAGCTGGTGGCCAGGCTGACGGACCGGCTCCCCGCCGAGGGCGAGACGACGCTGGTCCACGGCGACTTCCGGCTGGACAACGTGCTGGTGACGGTGGATCCGCAGCCGCGGATCACGGCCGTGGTCGACTGGGAGATGGCCACCCTGGGCGACCCGCTGGCGGACCTGGGCCTGACCTTGGTCTACTGGACCGATCCGGGCGAAGATGGCTGGCTCAACCAGGCGGCCGAAGCCCCGGAGCCGGCCGCCCTCACCCGCGGCGTATCGACCGATGCCACCGCGAGCCCGGGTTTCCTGTCCCGGGCCGAGTTCGCCGCCGGGTACGCCGAGCGGACCGGNNCGCTACCTGCAGCACCAGACGGTCGGCGAGGGCTTCGACCAGGACGGTCTCGCCGTCCCCGCCCTCGTCACCCGCGCCCACGAGGTGCTCGACGCGGACCTGTGAGGTCAGCCGACCTGAATGTCCAGGGCCGCGAGCATCTCGGCGATCGCGGCCGCGGTCGCCTCATCCGGCGGGTCGACGGTCATCCGCGCCGTGCCGCTGCCGAAGCCGCGCAGCGTCAGCGCGTACTTCAGGCGCCCCACGCTCGCGCCCAGGGCGACCACCCGGTCCAGCGTCTCCTGCGCCCCGTGCGGATCCCGCTCGCGCAGCGCCTGTTTCCCGAGCGCCGCGTAGACCTCGGGATATGCGGAGCTGCGCCCGGAGATCACGCCCGCGCCCCCGGCCCGCATCGTGGCGGCCGGGTCCGCGTCGTCGCCGGAGAAGAACCGCAGGCCGGGCGCGGCCGCGACGTATCCGGCCAGCTCGGCCGCTGCCGAGCCGCTGATCTTGGCTCCCGCCAGTCCGGCCGCCTGCGCCACGCGGGCGAACAAGGGAGGTGGCACACGCAGCCCGGTCCGTTCCGGAAAGATGTAAGCGTAGAGCTCGGGACCGGGCGCGGCGTCGGCGATGGCCCGGTAGTGGGCCGTCAGCTCATCGGGGCGGGCGGGGAAGTAGTAGGGCGTGATCGCCGCGATGCGCCGGGCGCCGAGGGCGACCGCCGCCCGGGCCAGCGCGCTGGCGTGCCGGGCGTCCGGGGCGCCGATGTGCGCGATGACCCGGTCCGGGCCTGCCTCGGCGAGCGCCAGCTCGAGCAGCGACAGCCTTTCGGTGTCCTCCAGGGCCGGGAACTCGCCCGTCGTCCCGGCGATGAACAGCCCGTCCGTCAGGCCCGCGAGGAATTTGTACAGCGCCTGGTTAGCGTCGAGATCGAGCTCACCTCCGGGCCCGAACAGCGTCGGGACCGCGGAGAATATGACCGGGGCTGGACTCACGCATCTCCCAGCGGCTTGTAGAACGTGGTTGATTGCTTGCGCCAGATCAGGAACACCGCGCCGAGACCGAGGATCCAGGTCAGCATGGGGAAGATCAGGCCGAGCACCGTTTTCGGCTCGCCGAGCACGCCCACCAAGTCCAGCGTCGCCAGGCAGAACAGGACAGTGGACAGGATCCGGCCCCAGTTCTTGCCCTGGCTGTTCGCCCGCGCCATCCACAGCCACAGGGCGACCCCGACGATGCCGGAGAGCAGGGCCAGCGCGACGATGAACGTGTTCAGCTGGCTGACCTGGGTCGCGGTGAGGTTGGGCCGGGCCTTCCTGATCTCGGCCTTCGTGCCGCCGATGCTCACCAGGGAGACGACCAGGCTGACGGTGCTGACGGCGGCGCCCGCGTACATGAGCTTGACCGCGGTCACTACTGTCGATGGCGCCGGCGGCCGCCCCGGCTCAACAAGGCCGCCGCCGGACGGGTAAGGCTGGTACATGATGACCTCTTAAGGCTGCCGAACGGGCACTGTCCCGCCGTAATCTCACGAGCTTAGTGGCTAGTTCCGGGACGGGCTATTCCCGCCGCCCGGTTCGGCGATACGGTCGGCGATACTGAAGGCCATGACGGACGAGACTTCGACGAGCCCCGCGGCCGCCCCGCCCGCGCAGCCACCGCCCCCCGCGCCGGCGGCAGCTCCGTCCGCCCTGGGCCCGCCGTCCGCCCTGGGCCTGCCGTCCGCCCTGGGCCCGCCGTCCGCCCTGGGCCCGCCGTCCGCCCGGCTGCAGCGCTGGGAGATCGCCGCCGTCCTGGCCGTCTCGCTCGGCGCGAGCGGCCTGTACGCGCTGGTCGACTTCATCGGCTCGCTGACCGCGAAGCAGTCGCTCGGCAAGCAGNNCTCGTCTTCTACCTGCTGGCCCGCAACGGCGAGCGGCCATCGTCGATCGGCGTGGACGCCAGGGAACCGGGCAAGGACCTGGCCCGGGGCGCGGTGCTCGCCGCGCTGATCGGCGGCAGCGGCCTGCTGCTGTACCTGATCGCCTACCACATCGGCGCGGAGCTGAACGTCGTGGCGGAGAGCCTGCCGGACGTCTGGTGGCGGATCCCGGTGCTGCTGCTCTCCGCGTTCCAGAACGCCGCCCTGGAAGAGGTCGTCGTCCTGGGTTACCTGATCAGCAGGCTGGAACGACTCGGCGTCAAACCGTCCCGCGCGATCGCCATCAGCGCGGTCATCAGGGGTTCCTACCACCTGTACCAGGGCGCGGGCGGGTTCGTCGGCAACGCCGTCATGGGCGTCATCTTCGGCGTCCTGTACCGCCGGTGGCGCCGGGTCACCCCGATGATCGTCGCGCACACGCTGATCGACGCGGTGGCGTTCATCGGCTACGCCCTGCTGGCCGGGCACGTCTCCTGGCTCCCCTCCCCATGAGCGGGCCCCCATGAACGTGGTCTGGGCACGGGTCTCCGGCAGCCAGCCCCTGCCGCCCGCCTGGGTGGTGGGCGTGACCGCCCTGGCCGCGCTGATCGTCGTGCTGAACACCCGGTCGTGGCGGCTAACGGGCAAGGTGATCACGATCGCGCACGAGGGCGGCCACGCGCTGGTGTCGTTGCTGTCCGGGCGGCGGCTGGACGGGATCCGGCTGCACGCGGACAGCTCGGGGGTGACCTATTCGCGCGGCAAGCCGAACGGTCCCGGCATCGTGCTCACGGCCGCGGCGGGTTACGTCATGCCGTCGCTGCTCGGGGCGGGGGCGGCCGTGCTGCTGGCGGAGCGGCACCTGACCGCGATGCTGTGGCTGGCCCTGGTCCTGCTGGCCGGGACCTTCGTGGCCGTCCGTAACGTGTTCGGCGCGGTCGCGGTGCTGGTGACGGCGGTCGCGGTGTTCGCGGTGAGCTACTACGCCCCGGCGGCCGTGCAGGCGGGATTCGCCTACCTGGCCGTCTGGTTCCTGCTGTTCGGCGCGCTGCGGCCGGTCCTGGAGCTGGCGCGCGCCCAGGGCCGGTCCCAGGGCCGGTCCCAGCGCCGGTACCTGCGCCGGTCCCGGCGCGGCGGCCGGACCCGGAGCTCGGCGCAGGCCTCGGACGCCGACCAGCTCGCCCGGATGACCGGCGTTCCCGCCGGGCTGTGGATCGCGGTGTTTGCGCTGGTCGCGGTGGCCGCCCTGGCTCTCGCCGTCAGCCTGCTCTTCCCGGCGGGCCTGCATCCCTGAAAGCGTTGACTGTATACGACGGACACCCCTATCATCTAGCGATAGTTCGGTTCTTGAATCGCTGATACGGGGGTCAGATGGCCAGGGCTTCAGCGGTCAAAATGCCTCCGGAGGCGAGTGCCGCCCATGGCTGCGAGGGGGCCCGCCGGGTCCTCGCCCTGATGCTCGCGTTCTCCGCCGAGCGGAACACTCTCACCGCCCGCGACCTGGCCGCGGCGACCGGCATCGCCCTGCCCAGCGTCTATCGCTACATCACGCTGCTCCGCGAGACCGGCCTGCTGGCCGGCGACGAACGCGGCAGCTACCGGCTTTCGGCCCGGCTCATGGGCCTGGCCCGCGCCGCGGAGGCCGCCGAATCCATCATCGAGTTCGCCGATCCGGTGATGCGCGAGCTCTCCGCCGAAACCGGGGAGACCGTCATCTTGGTCCGGCTGATCGGCCGGACCGCGGTGTGCGTGCACCGGGTGCAATCGGTGCAGCGGCTGCGCATCGAGTACGAACCAGGGGCGACGCTCCCGATCGAGCGGGGGGCCAGCGCCAAGCTGCTGCTGGCCGGCCTGACGCCGCAGGTCCGCAAGGAGTACCTGGCGCCGCTGGCGCAGCGCGATCCCGAGGCCGCCGCGCTGCTGGAGACCCGGGTCGTGCGGGCCGGGCAGCAGGGCTACGCGACCAGCGAGGAAGAGATCCACCAGGGTGTGTGGGCGGCGTCGGCCGCGGTCGTGCAGGGCAAGCGCACGCTGGCCGCGCTCACCGTGCCCTCGCCGCTGGTCCGGGCGGCCGCCGAGGAGCGCAAGCACCTGCTGGACCAGGTCCGGGCCGCGGCCGGGCGCATCAACGACGAACTCCGGGTCGCGCGCCGCTAGCTTGTCCGGGGTAGCTTGTCCGGCCGCTGTCGGGCCCGGCCGGCGACCCGGTTATTCTTCCCCAATGCCGGACTTCCGAGCCATCATCCCGGGTACCCGGATAAGCGCTGGCGAGGCTTCGCTGGCCGGGCTCCAGGCCGAACTGGGCGCCGGCGTGCTCACCTCGGCCGCGCTCACCGCTTTCTACTTGCAGCGCATCGACCGCCTGAACCCCGCCCTGCACGCGGTCATCACGGTGAACCTCGACGCCCAGGCCGAGGCGGCGGCCAGCGACGCGGCGCGCACGGCGAACGGCCCGCGTGGCCCGCTCGAGGGCATCCCCGTGCTGGTCAAGGACAATATCGGTGTCGCGGGCATGCCGACCACGGCGGGCTCGCCCGCCCTGCTCGCGGCCGAGCCGGATGACGCGTTCCTGGTCGCCCGGCTACGCGCGGCGGGCGCGGTGATCATCGGCAAGGCGAACCTGTCCGAGTGGGCGAACTTCCGCTCGACCCACTCCACCAGCGGCTGGTCGACCCTGGGCGGGCAGACCGCGAACCCGTACGCGCTGGACCGTAACCCCTCGGGCTCGAGTTCCGGCTCGGCGGCCGGGGTCGCGGCGGGACTGGCCCCGCTCGCGGTCGGCACCGAGACCGACGGCTCCATCCTCTGCCCGGCCAGCGCCTGCGGCATCGTCGGCATCAAGCCCACCAACGGGCTGGTGAGCCGCCGGGGCATCGTGCCCATCTCGCCGGTCCAGGACACCGCGGGCCCGATGGCGGCATCGGTCGCGGACGCGGCGGCGCTGCTGTCCGTCCTGGCCGCCGCCGACCCCGAGGATCCCGTCGCCGCCAGCGACAATGACATCGCCGAACGGGCCCGGGCGCGTCATTCCGGCACCCCTTATACGCAGGCCCCGGGTCACGCTTATACGCAGGCCCTGGATCACGCTTACACGGACGCACTGGATCACGCCGCCCTGGGCGGGGCCAGGCTCGGCATCTGGCGCGACGCCTCCGCGCCGGCCGGACCGGCGACCGCCGCCCTGCTGGAGGCGGCCGTGGCCACGCTGCGCTCGCTCGGGGCCATCGTGACCGATCCGGTGACGCTGCCCGACGCGGACAAGATCGCCGAGCCGGAGTTCGCCGCGCTGCGCCACGAGTTCAAGTACGGGATCAACGCGTACCTGGCCTACCTCGACGAGTTCAGCGCCGGCGGGACCGTGCCGGGCACGCTCGGCGAGCTGATCGACTTCAACAAGCGCAACGCGGACCTAGTGCTGTCCCGCTTCGGCCAGGAGATCTTCGAGCAGGCCGAAGC
>PMOU01000319.1:18405-18536 GCA_003161205.1 Actinomycetota bacterium
CTCGGCGATCACGACGTCTTTCACACCTCAGGCCCCGCCGCCGTCGCCGGCTGCCCGTCCGTCACGGTGCCCTGCGGCTACGTGTCCGGCCTCCCCGTCGGCCTCTCCTTCTTCGGCCCGCGCTGGACCGA
>PMOU01000129.1 GCA_003161205.1 Actinomycetota bacterium
TGTGCAGCTGCTTGTCATCTGCGCGCAGCGCGCTGGCCGTGAGTGTCGGCGAGGGGTTCGGCGGCGGGCGTATTCCCGGATAATTGAGGAATGTCATCGAGCAGCCTTGACACCGTGCGTGAAGCGCTCCGGGCCAACCAGCCTGAGGGGCTTGTCGGGCTGTCTGAGTGCGAGTGGCTGGACGTGAAGGGCGGGATCTACGTCCTTGACACCCAGTACGGGGTGGAGGAACTGCTCAAGGACGTTGCGGCGTTCGCCAACGCGCAAGGTGGCGGCCTGCTGCTGGTGGGTTTTTCCACAAGGAAGGAAAACGGGCAGGAGATCATCGACGTGGTGCGGCCGGTCCCTCGCGCGGTAGTTGACATCGACCGGCACCGCAAGCTCCTGGACCGGATCATCCCCGTGCCGCGGTACGTGAGCGTGGACTGGGTCGACTGCGGCGACGACAAGGGCATCCTCGTCATCGACGTGCCTGCCCAGCCGCCCGCGTTGCTCCCGTTCGTCGTGCCCGGGCCCGCGCGGACGGGAAAGGACGTCCAGCAGGCCGGGGCGGTCCCGATCCGGGAAGGTGACCGCACCCGCTGGCTGACCATGGCGGACTTGCAGCGGCTGCTGGCGGCCGGCTGGTCGCAGAAGGGCGGTCAGAGCGAGGAAGTGCTGCGCGGCCTGATCAGCCAGGCGGTCGCTGCGGCCGGGGGGGCTANNCGGCCGGGGCGGCCGGCCAGCCGGCCGCCCCGGTGATCCAGCCGGGCGAGGGTGACCCGCCCTGGGAACGGCGCTTCCGCGAGGTCGCAGACGCGGTCCGCGGCCGGATCAGGCTGGGTGAGGCGGCAAGCCGCGTCTACTACGAAGGGCCAGGGCCGGTCCAGCACTTCAGCGGCCATGGCGGGGAGGCATGGGTACTGTGCGCGGTACCGGGCCGCAAGCCGGTCATGGTCGCCGAGCCAGTGTGGGAGCAGGTACGCGAGGCGGGGAGCGAGGCACCCGCCGCGGACGCCTTCACCGCGCTCGGCTTCCCCGTCCTCGGCAAGGACCTCCCGCCCGCGGAGCGGGTCATCGCGCCGTACGCCCGCAAAGTAGAGCTGGCCGGCGGCACCTGGGGACGGGGGTTCCTGGCCAGCAACTCCCCCTACGACGGGCATCACTGGGAGGCCGCCCCGCGATTCACCTTCGACGCCTTGCAGGAGGGAGAGTCCTGGACCAGCAGCCTCCAGCCTCCCCAGCTCCGCATCCGGGCCACGGCCTCGCTCCCGGCCCCCGCCGCTGGGCGGCTGATCACGCCAGACCAGATCGGCCAGCTGGCTGCGGAGCTTCCGGACACCGACTTTGCCGTGGCTGCCCGGAACCTAGCGGACCGGGGCAGCGCGATCTACGCCTTCAACCTCTGGGCGCCGGGCCGGACTGGCCGGTCGACCGACAGGTGGAGCCTCGGGTGGGTCATCCCAGCCGCAGACGGCACGCCCGCCCTGGCAGTCGAGGTCATCCTGCGGCTGTCCGCCGGCTCCGTAGTTGCCATCGCCGAGCTGCGCATTCAAGACAGGGTCGAGTGGCGAGCTGCGCTGCTGGACGCCGGCGCGGACGTGGCACGCGGCGAGATGCGCGTGCCCCTGGGCGAGCTGACGGCCTTCCTCACATCAGCCTGGCGCGCCGTCACGAACGACCTGCCCGCCATGCTCGACCCAGATCCCACCTTCGGGCCGTTTTCCGGGCCGCCCCTGGTCGAACTCCGGCTATCAGCCGAGCAGCCCCCGGAACAGGGTCGCAAGCAACTCGACCTCACCGACATGATCGACTTCTCCCCGTGGGGCGGCACCGACCGGACCTCCCTGCCGTTGATGGCCGTGACGATCGCCGGACCCGTCCGGCTCACCGACCAGGAACGTCACGAACGCACCAGCGAGGCGATCGCCTTCATGGCACGGGGATTCGGCTTTAGCAGGCCCGGCGGCCATCTGCCGCCCGGCTGACAGCTGGATCGCTCGGCCCCGGGCCAACCACGCGCCCAGGCCGAGGCCACGCCGCCAGACGAGAAAATGACAACTTCCCCGCGCCAGAGAGCCGTCGTCCAGACACCCTAGATGACAACAAGGCTGCGCGGAAATGACATCTTCAGTGGATCCCTACAACGGCTGTTACGGAGGTCCGGCGTATCTCCGGTGGTCTTGTCTTTACTGGCGACGTACCTGGGGCGGCTTTGCCGGCGGCCTGGCGGTGGTTGCCGCAGGCGTCGTCCCCGCCTCCCGGTAGCGGCCCGGCGAGGACGCCGGCGGCGAGCCCGCCGGGGGTGCAGGCCCCGGCTCGGCGCGCGGGCGGCCGGGCAGGATAGGCCCGGCGATGGTCCTTTCGTGTACCTGCCGTGTACCTGGCGGGATCGGTGCAGGTCAGCGCCCTGATGTACCTGGCCGCGAGCGGCGGCCGGCGCGGCGGGAAGGGGTCACGCCCGGCCGCATGGCCAGGCCGGCCGGGCGCGGGCACTTCCCGGGGTGGGTTGGGCGCGGGCGCGGTTTCGGTGTTGCCACCGTCCGTTTCCCGCGATCCCCCCGCCGCACCCGGCGTGCGATTCTCACCGCACCGGGCGCTCCATGTGCCTTGGCCGCTGGATCAGCCGGAAGGTCCGGCCGATGGTTGGGGGTAGGGGGAGGGTATCCGCGTCCCGCGATAGCGGTAGCGGACCACCGGAACGGTGGACGCGCCGGTGAATACCACCCCGTTGTGTGCGAGCTTCCAGGTGCCGGGGACGCAGAAGCGCCGCCGCAGTTCTGGCATTCCCAGCCCGGTGCGCCCTTGGTACTTGCGCCGCAGCCAGCGCATGATCCGGTTCCACGCATGGGAATCGACCGCGCTGAAGACGGCTTTGGACACTCCGTGCCGGTGGTAGCCCGCCCACCCTCGCAGGGCCTGGCTGATGCCCTGGATGAGCACCGCCGGTTCCTGATGCAGGGTTGACCTGTACGTTTTCACTGTGATCTTGTCCTTGACGGCCTGGATGGCCTTCTTAGACGGCTTGGTGTAGACGTAGTGCCTGCTCGTTCCCCGTTTCCGCATTCTGCGGATGGTGATGCTGAGGAAGTCGAAGCCCTCGTCGATGTGGACCACGCGGGTTTTCTC
>PMOU01000314.1 GCA_003161205.1 Actinomycetota bacterium
CGCGATGTGGCGCGGCCTGTCGGTGGCGCGCGGCGATATCGTCATGTTCGCCGACACCGACACGGCTGTTTTCGGCGAACACTTCATCTACGGCACCGTCGGCCCGCTCCTGGCGGACCCCGAGATCCAGTTCACCAAGGGCGCCTACCGGCGTCCTTTCGCCAGTGAGAACTCCTCGGTCGTCGATGGCGGCGGCCGGGTGACCGAGCTGATGGCCAAGCCCTTGCTGAACTTCTTCTACCCCGAGCTCGCCGGATTCGTGCAGCCGCTGGCCGGGGAGTTCGCCGGGTATCGTGATCTGCTGTACCGCACCCCGTTCCTGACCGGCTATGGGGTCGAGATCGCGATCATGATCGACGTGTTCACGGACGCCGGGCTGTCCGCCATGGCGCAGGTCGATCTCGGCTCGCGGCAGAACCGCCACCAGCCGCTGTGGGACCTGACCAGGATGAGCTCCACCGTGCTGCGCGCGCTGGCCCGGCGGGTACCGGGGCTGGAGCAGCAGCTGCCCACCTCGCGGGGACCAGACGTCTGGGAACTGCGCCGTCCGGAGACCTATCTGCACGCGGTCGCCACCGAGAACGGGCTGCGCCTCGATGAGCACCTCAACCAGCTCCTCGAGCGTCCGCCCATGGCGCAGGTCCTGTCCGAATTCACCGGGGAAGTTCCCGCCTATCAAGTAGGAACGTAGCGCGGGGCGAACGCCTCAGTCCGCCGCGGGCGTCGGAACACGCTGGGGTTCCGACGCGCCGGCCCTGATCGGGGTGATCCGCAGGAGCCGCGCGACCGGGCCGGGCAGCCACCAGTTGAAGCGCCCGAGCAGCGCCACCAGGGCGGGCGCCAGGATGCCGCGGATAATGGTGGCGTCGATGATAATGCCGGCGGCCAGCCCGGTCGACAGTATCTTGACGTCGGTTTGCGGGACGCCGCCTAGCGCGATGAAGGCCAGGCAGAGGATCAGCGCGCCCGAGGTAACCAGCCGGCCGGTGTGGCCGATGCCGCGGATGACCGCCTCACCGGTGTCCCCGGTGTTCTCGTATTCCTCGTTGATGCGGGTCAGGATGAAGACCTCGTAGTCCATCGACAGGCCGAACAGCAGCGCGAACACCGCCAGCGGGACCCACAGCGTGATGGCGCCGGTGGCCGGGCTGGAGAACAGCGCGGTGGTGCCGTGTCCTTCCTGCCAGACGAAGGTCACCACGCCGAAGGCGGCGCCCAGCGAGATCAGGTTGAGGAGCAGGGCCTTGACCGGCAGCCACAGCGAGCGCAGCGCCCGGGTCAGCAGCAGAACGGTGAGCACCACGATCACGGCCACGATGATGATCAGCGGGCAATGCGGCCCATCCCGTGTGCCTCCGGGAAAGATTCACTCGATGAATCGTTCACTTGATGAGCATATAGTGAGACGTCAGGAGGCAACGTTCCGAGGTGCCCGATTTCTACCCTGCCGACGAGCCGGCCCGCGTCCGGTGGACGATCATCGATGCCTTGCGCCGCTACGGCACGGACTCGGCCCGGCTAGGCCACGCCTTCGCGACGCGGCATGACCTGCAGCCCGCCGACCTGCGGGCCCTGGTGGCGATCATGAGCGCCGAGGGTAACGGCACCCCGCTAACCGCCGGGCAGCTACGCGAGCACCTGAATCTGTCCTCGGGCGGCACCAGCCTGGTCATCGACCGGCTCGAGGCGGCCGGTCACATCCGGCGGGCCCGTGACCAGCCCACCGACAACCGGGTCGTGCATCTGCGCTACACCGACCAGGGCATGGTCACCGGCCTGGCCTTCTTCGGCTCGCTGGGCGGGCACGCCCAGTCCATCATGGACCGATTCAGCCCTGGCGAGCTGCTGGTCATCCAGCGTTTCATCACTGCGATTGCCGACTCGGTCCACGCTCAGGTGCAGAGCCTGGAAGGCGAGTCGTCGGCCGGGGATTAGTGGACGTGGAACCGCCAGTCACTGGGCACCCGGCCGGCCGGACCGGGGACCGGCTGGTCCAGCGGATGATGCTCCGGCGGGGCGAGTTTCGGCCCGTCGTAGGAGTCCTTGGTGTCGTAGCTGTAGAACCAGTCCTCCCCGGGCTCGAAGCTGCGGATGAACGGGTGCCCGGTGGCCGCCGCGTGGGCCGACGCGTGCTGCGCGGGGGAGGTGTCACAGCAGCCGATGTGCCCGCACTGGGCGCACCGGCGCAGGTGGACCCACCACCCGCCCAGCTCGTCGCACTCCACGCACCCGGTTCCGCTCGGCGGCACCGAAGGATCGATTCCCGCTGTCTCCGTCATGAAGTTCTCTCCTTAACTCGGCACAGGACGGCTAAGCACCCTCAGCAGCCGCCTCCGGGGCGGTGATCGGAAGCCGCACCCGGAAACGGGTGTTCCCGGGCGATGATTCTAGGGACAGGTCGCCGTGGTGCTTGTTCACCACGATGCGCCAGGAGATGTCGAGTCCCAGCCCGGTTCCCTCACCGACCGGCTTGGTGGTGAAGAACGGCTCGAAGATCCGTTCCTTGATCTCCGGCGGCACCCCGGGCCCGGTATCGCCGAACTCCACGAAGACCTGATCACGGTCCAGCCCAGTGCGCACGGTCAGGACCCCGGAGCCCTTCATCGCCGAGACCGCGTTGTCGATCAGGTTCGTCCACACCTGGTTCAGCTCGCCCGCGTACGCCGGTATCCGCGGCAGCCCGGCGTCGTAGTCCTTGACGACTCCGATCCCGGGCGGGATCTTGCCGGCCAGCATCAGCAGCGTGCTATCTAGCAGTTCGTGCACGTCAATGACGCTGAACGGAGCGCGGTCCAGCTGCGAGTACTGCTTGGCCGCACCGACCAGGGTGGAGATCCGGGTGGTGGAATCCTCGATCTCGTTCATCAGCAGCTCGGTCTCCACGGTGTAATTCAGCCACCGCAGCGCACTCTCGAGTATCTGCGGCTCCACCGTCGCGGCGACGTGATCCAGCCACGCGACGTCCAGCCCGGCCGCCACGAACGTCGGCGCCATATCCCAGCCGTCCCGCACCTCGTGATCATCGAGCCAGTCCGAGATCTCGTCCTCGCGGTCCGAGGCCTCCATCGGCCCGAGCGCCAGCGCCTTCGGGACCCGCTCGGCCGCCTCTTCCTGGAGCCTGATCAGCGTCTCCAGCGTGGTCCGGTCCCACTTACCGCCCGCGATCATGCCCAGCTTGTGCCGCATTCCGGCGACCCGCTCGCGCAGCGCTGACGTAGCGCGCACCGCCGCCGCGGCCGGGTTGTTCAGCTCGTGGGTCAGGCCCGCCGACAGGGAGCCGAGGGCCAGCAGCCGTTCCCGCTGCCCGATCGCCTGCTGCGCGTTCTTGTTGCCGAAGAACAGCCCTTCCAGCAGGTGCACGGCCATCGGGAACCACTCGTGCATCAGCTCGGCGAAGACCTCGGCGTCGAGCACGAAGAACCGGGACGGCGCGGTGAGCCGCACCGAGTTGTTGTAGACCTGCGGCATCCGGTTACCCAGGTAGGCCATGAAGGCCCCTGAGTACACGCCGCGCGACGATGTCCGGCCGACCTCTATATCGTCCGTCCCGACCCGGCGCGACATCACCAGGGTGCCCTCGAGCAGCACGAAGAAGCAGGTCGCCGGGGCGCCCTCGACGTAAAGCGGCCCTGGCTGGATCAGCTCGGTGTGCCCTCGCTCGCATAGCCACTGCAGCTGGTCATCAGTGAGCTTCTCGAACAGGAACAGTGTCCGCAGCTCATCCACGCTGCACGGCAGCGCCTCAGTCCCCGGCGTCGGCGCAGGCTCAGCGGTCATGTCTTCTCCAAGTATCGGTGCACCAGCATGACGGCGAGCGCGCCTTCCCCGACGGCGGAAGCGACCCGCTTCGCCGACTCCGATCGCGCGTCCCCGGCCACGAACACTCCGGGCACGCTGGTTTCCAGGTGATAGGGCATCCGGTCCAGCTCCCAGCCTCGCGGCCGTTCACCCTCCACGGACAGGTCAGGGCCCGCCACCACGAAACCCCGGTCGTCCCGCACCACGACCCCGTCCAGCCAGTCGGTGAGCGGCGCGGCCCCGATAAACAGGAACAGCAACTGGGCGTCCACCTGTTCCGTCTCGCCGGTAGCGGTGCTGCGTAGCGTCAGCTTCTCCAGGTGATCCTCGCCGGAGCCCGCGATGACCTCGGTGCAGGTCCGCACCTCGATGTTCGGCACGTCGGCGATCTGCTTGATCAGGTAGTAGGACATCGACTGTTCCAGCGACGCACCGCGGACCAGGATCGTCACCGACTTCGCGTGCCGCGACAGGTACACCGCGGCCTGCCCGGCCGAGTTCGCGCCCCCGACGATGTAGATGTCCTGCCCCAGGCAGGCCGAGGCCTCGGTCAGCGCGGAGCCGTAATAGACCCCCCGCCCGGTCAGGTCGGCCAGGCCGGGCGCATCCAGCTGCCGGTATGACACCCCGGTGGCCAGGATGAGGGTGTGCGCGTTGATCGACGTGCCATCCGCGAACCGGACGCCCCGGGCTGACCCCTTGATGTCCAGGCCCACCACATCTCGCGTGGTCAGCACCTCGGCACCGAACTTGGTGGCCTGGCGCCGGGCCCGGTCGGTCAGCTGCGAGCCCGATACCCCGTCCGGGAAGCCCAGGTAGTTCTCGATCCGTGAGCTCTGGCCGGCCTGGCCGCCGGTCGCCGTCCGCTCGAGCAGCACGGTGCGCAGTCCCTCGGAGGCGCCGTACAGGGCCGCCCCGAGGCCGGCCGGGCCGCCGCCGATGACAATCAGGTCATAAAAGTCGGTGGACGGGGTCGTGGCCAGGCCCACCTTGGCCGCGAGCGCCGCGTCGCTCGGCTCGACCAGGACCTCCCCGTCCGGGGTGACCACCATGGGCAGGGCCAGC
>PMOU01000322.1 GCA_003161205.1 Actinomycetota bacterium
TCGTTCAAGGGCGTGCTGCTGGAGGGCCTGGAGGTCGTGTTCATCGTGATCACGTTCGGGGACAACCAGCGCAACCTGGGCGCCGCGGTGATCGGTGCGGCCGCGGCCGTGATCGTGATCACGCTGACCGGTGTCGCGGTCCGGGCTCCGCTGGCGCGGCTGCCGGAAAACGCGATGAAGTTCGCGGTGGGGATCATGCTCACCTCGTTCGGCATCTTCTGGGGCGCCGAAGGCACCGACGTCTCCTGGCCGGGCCACGACGCGTCCCTGCTCGGCCTGATCCCCGTCGTGGCGCTCGTCTCGCTCGGCTACACCGTCCTGCTGCGCCAGCGCCGGGGCATCAGCCCGGTGGCCCATCCGTCCGCGCAATCCGAGGGTGTGACCAGCTGATGAAGCGGATCAAGGCGATCGGCGCGTTCTGGTACGACTTCGTGGTCGGCGACGACTGGCGCGTGGCGGCCGTGGTGGTCATCGCCCTGGCGCTGACGGCGCTGCTGGTGCACGCGGCCGGCGTCAACGCCTGGTGGCTGCTGCCCGTCTGTGTCTTCGCCGCCCTCGGCTGGTCCCTGCACCGCGCCACCGCCGGGCCCAAGCCCTAGTCGTCGCGCTCGGCCAGGCCGTGCTCGTAGGCGAACACCACCGCGGCGGCCCGGTCTCGCACCCGCAGCTTGGTGAACAGGTGGTTGACGTGCGTCTTGACCGTGCCCTCGCCGACGAAGAGCTCGGCGGCGATCTCGCCGTTGGTCATGCCGCGCCCGATGAGCGTCAGCACCTGACGCTCGCGGCCGGTCAGCGCCTCCAGCTCCGCGTCGGTGTCCTGGCCGGGCGCCGCGGTGCGGGCGGAGCGGTACGTGGCCAGCACCCGCGCGGTGACCGCCGGGTCAAGCCACGCTCCGCCCCCGGCCACCACGCGCACGGCCCGCTGCAGGTCCTCGGCGGGCACGCCTTTGAGGACGAAACCGGCCGCCCCGGCCCGCAGCATGCCGGCCAGCACTTCCTCGTCGTCGAACGTGGTCAGGGCCAGCACCGGCGGCATGGCCTCCCGGCGGCGCAGCCCTAGCGTCGCCTGTACGCCGTCGACGAAGGGCATCCGCACGTCCATCAGGACCACGTCCGGCGCCAGCGCGTCGACCGCGGCCTCGACCTCACCGCCGTGGGCGCACTCGCCGATTACCTCGAAGCCGAACTGGGTCCGCAGGATGCCGCGCAGTCCGGCCCGCACCAGCTCCTGGTCATCGACGAGCAGCACCCGGATCATGGCACCCCGGTCCCGCCCGCCCCGCTCCAGCCCGTCCCGGTCCGGCCGGCCCCGTTCCGGCCGGCCTCGAGCGGCAGCGTGGCGCGCACCAGCCAGCCCCGGCCGCCCGGTCCGGCCGTGCAGGTCCCGCCCACCGACTCGGCGCGCTCCCGCATGCTGACCAGGCCGAGACCAGTTCCGGTGCCCGGGTTGGCGTGGCTGTCCGCGGTCAGCGTCACGCTACCCGGGCCGACCGCCAGCCGGACCTCGGTCCGCGCTCCGGGCGCGTGCCGGGCCGCATTGGTCAGCGCCTCCTGCACGATGCGGTAGAGGGCGAGGCCGGTCGTGGCGGGCATCCCAGCGGTATCGCCGTCCACGGTGAGGGTCACGTCGACCCCGGCCGACCGGAACTGCCCGACCAGCGCGGGCAGCCCGCCGGCGCCGGGAAGCGGCGCGGTGCCGTCCCCGCGGCTGGCTCCGGCGGCGTGCTCGCGGAGCATCCCGACCGCCGTGCGGACCTCGGCCAGGCACTCGCGGCCCAGCCGTTCGGCCTCGGCCAGGGCGCGGGCGGCGTCGGCCGGATCGTGCTCCACGGCCAGCCGGGCGCTCTGCACGTGCAGCAGGGAGACGGTCAGGGTATGCCCGATAACGTCGTGCAACTCCCGGGCGATGCGGTTCCGCTCCTGGGTTTTCGCCTGTTCGGTCAGACCCGCCTGGGCCCGGCGGAGCTGCCCGAGCAGGTCCCGATCGTGCCTGACCAGCAGGCTGAAGGCCACGGTCAGGGTGACTCCGCCCAGCCAGGCGCCCCAGCCCGGATCGTGCCTGACCCAGAGCCACTGCGCGGCGAACAAGCCCATCGCCGCGGCCCAGTAGACCGCGCCCTCGCCGCGGCGGCCGGTCAGCACGCACCAGGCCGCGAGCAGGCACACCGCGAACCAGCCGGCGTTGCTGGCCAGGCCGTCGCCGAGAACGGCGATCCCGGCGGTCGCCACCGCGGCGAAGAGCAGCTGCGGCCGCCACCGCAGGACGAGCAGCGCGGCCGCGGCGACCGCGACCAGCGCCGCGGCCACCGCGACGGGGGCGTTCGGGTTGAGCGGAGCCACGCCCGCCGCGGTGACCGCGGCGAAGACGGCCAGGGCGGTCCCTTTCACCCAGCCCGCGAGGTCCTCCGTGAACTCGGGCGGGACGGATCCGGCCGGGCCCAGCTCGCCGCTCATGTCGCGGAGTCTACGGCCCGCCCGGTACCGGGCGGCCGTAACGGGAGGTCACGGTCATAGCGGGCACCGGGGATCACAGGGCCGTGCGCCGGGCCGCGAGCACCGAAGCCGCCACCGCGAGCACCGCGACCCCGATCAGCGACCCGGTGGCAGAGCCAAGGCCCAGCCAGGGTGCGCGCACCGCGTTGGTCAGCAGCGTCAGCGGCAGCGGGCCGGCCACCTGACGGACCACGGAGCCCATCACGTGCGGCGGCGGGCCGCCCGCGCCCAGCAGGAAGGAGGGGAAGAACAACAGCAATCCGACCGCCTGAGCGGACCGGGCCGACGGCAGCAGCGAGCCGAGCAGCACGCCGATGCTGACGAAGGCGACGGCGCCGAGCGGCAGCGCGAGCGCCACCCGCCATCCGTCGTGCACGGCCGGGATGCCGTACACCGGAGCGGCGACGGCGAGCAGCAGCGCGCACGCCACCGCGGTCGTGGCCAGCCCGACGATGAGCTGGGCGATCGCGAACGACCAGCGCGGGAAGCCGGCCGCCGCGAAGCGGCGCAGCACCCCGCGCTCGCGGTAGGCCGCCAGGTGGACCGGCAGCATGACCAGGCCCGTCGCGGCGATCACGACGGTGAGGTAGGAGGCCACGTACCAGTGCGCGGGGTTGACGTTATCGAACCCCGGGTTCGGGGCGGTGCCGAACGCGCCGCCGATGATCAGCATGGTCACGATCGGGAACGCGAACACGAACGTCAGCACCAGCGGATCGCGTGTCATCAGCCTGAGCTCGGCCCGGACGAGCCGTCCCACGGTGGTCTTCATCGCCGTCCTCCGACCAGTTCCTTTTCGACGGGCAACGAAGCGGGCTCGCCGTTGAGCAGGCTGAGCAGCGCGTCCTCCAGGCTGGGGACGTGCACGCTCAGGTCGGCGGGTACCGGCTCCCAGCGCACCAGGGCGGCCCCGACGTAGGCGATGACGCGGCGGTGACCGCGCACCGTGACCTGCGCCCCGGCCCGTTCTACCGTCAGCACCCCGTCGAGCCGGCGGAGCAGGTCCAGCAGCGGCGCGGGCGGATCCGGCATGCTGAACCGGATCGTCGCCGTGCTGGCGTGGCGTTCCACCAGGTCCGCCGGCGCCCCCGCGTCGACAACGCGGCCTGCGCGCATCACGACGACCCGCCCGCAGAGCGCCTCGGCCTCGTCCATCTCGTGGGTCACCAGGAGCACCGTGGTGCCCTCGTCGTTCAGCTGGCGCACGGCGGACCACACGGTGCGCCGGGCGGCCGGGTCCAGTCCCTGGGTCAGCTCGTCCAGGATCACCAGCCGGGGCCGGTTCAGCAGGGCCAGGACAAGGAACAGCCGCTGCCGCTCCCCGCCGCTGAGCGAGGAGAACACCGACCGGCGCCGCTGCGCCAACCCGAAGTGCCCGAGCAGTTCGCCGCCGTCCCGGGCCCGCGACGTGGCGAACAGCTCAACCGCCTCGCCCACCCGCATCCGGTCCGGCAGCGCGGACTGCTGAAGCTGGCTGCCGACCTGCGGCCGCAGCTGCTCAGCCTGCGTCACCGGGTCAAGGCCAAGGACCCGCAGGGTCCCGCCATCAGGCTTGCGCAGCCCCTGGACGCACTCCACGGTCGTCGTCTTGCCTGCGCCATTGGCGCCTATCAATCCGACGATCTCACCGGCGGGGACGTCGAGGTCCAGCCCGTCCACCACCACCCTGGTCCGGTACGACTTGCGCAGCCCTCGCACGGTCACGACATCTGGTTTGCTCATGCCTCCAGCGTGCCGAGTCCGCGCCGCCAGCGCGTCAGGCCACGGATAGAACCGCCGCTCTACCCCTGGGTAGAGACAGGGCCTAGGTCTGGCCCAGGAACCGGGTGGAGAACGGTCTAGGTCTCGCCCAGGAACCGGGTGTCGAGCCGGGTCTCGGTGATCCCCGGTTCGACCCGGTACGCGCTGGCACCCGGCCGGTCCGCGATCAGCTCGGTCAGCGTGTCGTCAGTGAAGTGCGCCGCCGCGCCGTCGTCGCAGGCGATGCCGCCGGACAGCGTGCCGTCCGCGATCAGCTGGTGGTACAGCGGCCGCCGGCCGGACTCGGAGTCGTAGTGCGGGCAGTAGCTGCCGGCCAGCAGTCCGAGCCCGTCCGTGAAGGCCCGCAGCTTACGGCCGAACGAATCCGTGGTTCCTCCCTCGAACCAGCAGATCCCGCCCGCGCTCGAGCCGGCCAGCACGATGCCGGCCTGCCACGCCTTGCGCATGATCACGTCGAGCCCGTGCACCCGCCAGACCGCCACCATGTTCGCCACGCTGCCGCCGCCGACGAAGATGACGTCCTGGGACAGCAGCAGGTCCTCGGGGTCGGGGACATTGGGCATCGGGAACAGGGCCAGGTGGCTGAGCCGGGCCGGGTGCCCGGCGAACCGGTCGTACATGTGCAGGGCCCACCGCGGGTCGTCGCCACCCGCCGTGTTCAGCACGCAGATCCTGGGCTCGGGGCGGCCGGACAGCCGAAGCGCATAGTCCATGTGCAGGGGGACCCGGCCCTCGGGAACCCGCATACCGCCGCCGATCGCGATTACGTGCCGCCGGCCGTCCGCTGCCATGCTGGCACGCTAGCGGCGTTACAGCCCGCAAGCAAACCCGGGCCGGCTGTTCACCGTACGTAACCCAACGGCCGCAATAAGCTCCCGTACTGCAGCAGGACTGAACTGCTGCAGCGGCTGGGTACCGTCCAGGTGGAAGGGCTAAAGCGTGACGGAGCGTCCGGGCTTGCTCATCGACCCGGGGGGGCAGTACCAGGTCATGATCTCCACGGCGAGCCGCCCGGCCCGGACGGCGGGGTCAGCCTCGGCGAGCTGGCGGGAGCGTTCCAGGGAGCCGGTCCGGTAGAACGCCAGCCCGCGCAAGGCCGGATCAGGCTGGTCGCGGACCGGGCCGTTCGTCACCACCTGACCGGAGGCGCGCAGCTCCGCGTGGTAAGCCAGGTGCTCCTTCTGGATGCGCTCGAGCTCGGCGTCATCGTAATCTCGCGCATTCTCCGGCGTACGCAGCAGCACCAGCTCAAACGCTTCAAGGTCCATAAGGCATTGTGCCACCGGGCGCGAGACGGAAAAGATAGGCGCGTGTGCCTAGATGACAGCGTGGCCGGGATGGCCAGCGCGGTGCTGCATGAGGTGGAGCCCGCGATCCAGATCGACCTGGAACCGGTCGACTCGGTGGTGGTGACCACGCTGATGGATAACCTCACCGACAACCTGATGGCCGATCAGGGTCCCGCGCGGCGGGTCACTCTCGGATCCGGGCCGCTGCGTCCGTCGGCGGTGATGGCGGACGGGCAGGTTCCCGACGCCCTGATCGCCGAACATGGATTCTCGATGCTGGTCACGGTGACCAAAGCCGGCCGCGAGCACCGGTTCTTGTTCGACGCGGGCACCAGCCCGGACGGGGTCACGGAGAACATGCGCCGGCTCGACATCGACCCGTCCTCGATCGAGGCCATCGTGTGCAGTCACGGCCATTTCGATCACACGACCGGGCTCGACGGGCTGATCCGTGCCCTCGGCCAGGTGAACATGCCGGTGCTCATCCATCCGCATTTCTGGCGCCGGCGCCGCCTTCAGCTGCCCGGACGCGAGCCACGGGAACTCCCGACCACGAGCCGCCGTGCCCTGACCGAGGCGGGCTTCGACATCATCGAGGAGCAGCAGCCCAGCTTCTTGTTCGGCCGGTCCGTGCTGATCACCGGTGAGATCGCGCGCACCACGGGCTATGAGCCCGGCTTCCCGCCGCAGCAGGCCTGGCTCGGCGGGAGCTGGCAGCCTGATCCGCTGGTCCTGGATGACCAGGCGCTCATCATCAACGTGCGAGACCGGGGACTCGTCGTCATCACCGGATGCGGCCACGCGGGTGTCGTTAACATCGCCCGCTACGCCCAGCGGCTGACCGGCGACCAGCCGCTCTACGCGCTGCTCGGCGGGTTTCACCTGGGTGGCCCGGCCTTCGAGCCGCTGATCCCGCGCGTCCTTGACGACCTGGCCGCTCTGGACCCCGGCGTGCTGGTACCCGCGCACTGCACCGGCTGGCGCGCCCAGCACGCGATGTCCGCCCGGTTCCCCGCCGCCTTCATCCCGAACGCGGTCGGCACCACCTTCCGGCTCTGACCCGCTTAAATACCTCCGTCCCTGTCTGCCTGCGCGGACGAGCCGAAGTACTTGGCGTCCTGCTCAACCGCGGCGATGTCCGCGGCGGCGTCTCGCCTCAGCTCCTCGAGGTCAGAATCGTCATCTTCGTTGCTGTAGACCAAAGCGGGTCCGTCGCCCGACGTGTCCTCGCGCCAGCGGGTGAACCACGAAAAGATGCCCATAACCGCCTCCTGGTTCGAGCGTACGCTCCGCCGGGGCCTTACGGACAGCGCCGCTCGCCGGGCCGCGCTGACCTGGACTTAGGGCTGTCACGACGGCCCGTTCGGAATGAAGAAAGAGATCTTTTTGAACCCGGATCCCTTCCTGGCCGTGATCCCCGGTGTCGGCACGTGCCGGGAGGTGGCCGGATGACGGATGGATTCTCAGTGGACCGGGCCGCCCTTCGCGAGACGGCGCAGGGGATCGATAACACGATCGGCGCTTTGAAGGGGCTGGGATTTGATGAGGAAGCCGACGCCGGGCGCGGGTTTTCGGGACTTGAATTGTCGGGGCTGCAAGCTGGCGACGGAGGGGTTCAGCAGGCATTCGGTGGTTTCTGCGAGCGCTGGTCGTGGGGCGTGCGGTCGCTGGTGCAGGACGGGAACCAGTTCGCGGCGAGGCTGGGGATCACTGCCGGGGTGTATGCCGACACCGAGGACTACCTGACCGGGGTCGCCCAGGACGTGCTGGACTCACTGGCGGGCGACCCGCACCTCAGCGACGCACAGGCCGCCGCGGCTTCGTGGTCGCAAGACGCGCGCGGCAGGTGAGCGGGCTTGACTAACCCGTTCTCAGACCTGGCCGGGGATGCCGAGCGGCTAGCCGGCGCCGCGGTCAGCGACGGTGCTCACCTCGCGGGCGACGCGCTGGGCGCGGTCGGGCTGACATCGGCGGGGCGGGCGGTAGCCGCGCTGGGGGACAAGGCCGGATACGAGCTGGGCGCCGGTGTGCCGGAACTGCAGCTGGGGCAGACATCGGACCCGGCGCAGCTCGTGCACGGTGATCCGGCCGCGATCCGGTCCGCGGCTTCACGCCTGCGGACCTTCTCCTCGGCGTTCGGTCAGACCGCGCAGGGGCTAACCGGGCTGGACACCGGGCACTGGAGCGGCCGGGCCGCCGATGCGTTCCAGGGCAGGTTCGCCCCGCAGCCGGCCAAGTGGCGGGACGCTTCCGCAGCGACGGAAAACGCGGGCGCGGCGCTGGAGTCCTACGCGGCTACCGTGGCCTCGGCGCAGGGCACGGCCCGGCAGGCCATCGACGCCTACGCCGCCGGGCAGCAGGCCACCGCTCAGCAACTGCTCGCCCAGGCTCGCGCGGCGCGGGATACCGCGGCGGCACACGCGACGGCGGTGATCGAGACGGCCTCCGGCCTGGCGCCGGCCGAGCCCTCGTTCTGGTCGCAGGTGACGGCTAACCTGTCCGACTCCGTGCGGATAGGACAGCTGGCCTCGGTTCATTTCGATGGCGGGGTGGTGACCGGGGCCGCCGACCTCGTCCGGTTCGGCCGTTCCCTTGATCCTCAGGATCCGTGGAACCTCAACCACCCGGCGGAGTATCTGGCCGGGCTGTCCGGCACCGCCGCGGGCCTGGCGCACGACGTGACCAACCCGCAGAACCTGGCCAAAGGCGTGCTGGGCTCGGGGTGGGGCAGCGACCCCGCGGCCGCGCTCGGGCACCTGGTGCCCACCGTGGCGCTGGCCCTCGCCACCGGCGGGGGAGGCGCCGCGGCCGACGCGGGGACGGCCGCGGCCGACGCGGCCGAGGGCACCGCNNCCGCTGAGGGCGCCGCTGAGGGTGGGGCCCTGGGTGCTAGCGGTGATGGCGCCGTGTCGGGGCTATCTGATGCGGCCGGGAACCCCGCCGTGGCGGCGCGCTCGCCGTCGGACATCCCGCAGGCCGGTGACCCGGTCGACGTCGCGACGGGTGATGTGCTGCTGTTCGCCGACGACGTGTCGCTGGCCGCGGGTCCCGGGGTGCTGCCGCTGGTCATCGGGCGGGTCTACCGGTCCTCGTGGCGGGCGGGCCGGTGGTTCGGGCCCGGGTGGGCGTCCAGCTTTGACCAGCGGCTGCAGGTCAGCCCGGAACGCGTCATCGGCGCGTTCGCGGACGGACGTGTCCTGTCCTGGCCGTGCGTCGCGGGCGCCGGCGGCCCGGCGCCCGCGGACGGCCTGCCGGTCACCGGTCCGCGCTGGCGGCTCGAACGCGACGGCGACGGCGCCTTCACGGTCACCGACCCGCAGGCAGGCCTGGTGTGGCGCTTCGAGCAGCGACCCGGGCACTTCTGGTCCGCGGGCGGGGCGGGGGAGCTGCCGCTGGTCGCGGTGACCGACCGGGCCGGGCACCAGGTCAGCTTCGGCTACACCCCGGCTGGCCAGCCCGCCTGGATCGCGCATTCAGGCGGATACCGCATCCGGGTGGTCATCGACAGGAACCGCATCACCCGGTTGATGCTGGCCGATGCCAGCCCGGAAGACGCCGAGCCGGGGGAAGTGCCGCTGGTCGAGTACGGGTACGACCCGGCGGGAAATCTGGCCGCCATCATCAATTCCTCAGGTCAGGCCCTGCGGCTCCGGTACGACGACCAAGCCCGGCTCATCGGATGGGATGACCGGAACGGGATTTCCTACCAGTATTCGTATGACGAGCAGGGCCGATGCGTGGCCGGCGCGGGCCCCGGCGGAGTGATGTCGGCCAGCTTTGCCTACGGCGACCGGGTGACCTGGTGGACCGACGCCGCTGGGGCCGTGACCACCTACCAGCTGGATGAGTCAGCGCGCGTGGCGGCGGTCACCGATCCGCTGGGCCACGTGACCCATGCCTGGCACGACGAATACGGCCGGACGGTGGCCTGCGCTGACCCGCTGGGGCGGCTGACCCGGTACGAATATGACGAGCCAGGCAACCTCACCGCCATCACGAGGCCGGACGGAAGCCAGGCTCGTGCCCGCTATGACGAGGCGAACCTGCCGGTAAGGCTGGAG